>NZ_QMEB01000125.1:17043-17667 GCF_012912135.1 Brasilonema bromeliae SPC951
GCGATTGATTACTATCAGCAGTCACTTGCTATTTCTCTTGAGATAGGCGATCGCAATGGTGAAACTGCTTCTCTAAATAATTTGGGCGGTACTTACTGTTCCTTGAAACAATATCAACAAGCAATTGACTGTTATCAGCAGTTATTAACGATCCAACCAGAGACAGGCGATCGCAATGGTGAAGCCCAGTCACTTCAAAATCTTGCCCAGCTTTATAATTTAACAGGCAGAATTAAGGAAGGTTATGCAGCAGGTATTCAAGCCGCCCAGATTCTACAAGAACTAGGACTTCCTATTGAGGCTTGGGCTATACCAAAGTGGCAGAAGTCTATTGCTAAATTTGCTCAACGTGGTAAATTGCAGTTGGGTTTATGTTTTCTGGCGGGGTTATTCGCTTTCCCCTTTGCCCTAGTTTTCATTGTGTCGTTGATGTTGTGGCGCTTGGTAAAATCTCAATTACTGCGGCGTTGAAAGTTTTTTCCAAAGGGCGTAACTCAAATCTTGCACTTCACCGGTGAGTACGCCTTGAACTAAAGTTCAAGGCTAATAGATCAAGTCCGTTAAAACGGAACGGCACATGCTACAAGTCGGCAAAGCCGCCCAACGCAGTGCCTCCTCAAAGAC
>NZ_QMEB01000126.1:0-210 GCF_012912135.1 Brasilonema bromeliae SPC951
CACAGGAACTATCAGCATCAACTCCACCACCACCCGCACAGGAACTATCAGCACCACCAACCCCACCAAGCGCACCAACTCCACCACCACCCGCACCAACTCCAGCAGCCCAAACTCCACCGCCAACTGTGGTCTCGTCTAGTTCTTCTAGAACTCAATTGCAACAGGAGACAGCAAGACTGATCCACGTTCAAACAGATAGGATAATTG
>NZ_QMEB01000126.1:220-17594 GCF_012912135.1 Brasilonema bromeliae SPC951
AGGAATGCGATCATTGGGCTTGCCCATATGGGCAAGCCCAATGATCGCATTCCTCCAGATGTGGATGTTTCAGGATTTCCCAATTCGGAAATTGTTTCGCGAATTCATGCTGATATTCGTTTAGAGGGAGGCGCTCATTATATCGAAGATGTAGGAAGTTCTAATGGTACTTACATTAATAACTTGCCCTTATTGCCAGGAAATCGGCATCGTTTACGCCCAGGCGATCGCATCAGTTTGGGTAAAGGAGATTTAGTAACATTCCTGTTTCAAGTTTCCTAAAATAACTTGTGTCTGGTGGTTCAAACAGTTAACAGTTAACAGTTAACAGTTAACAGTTAACAGTGAATAACTGATAACTGGTTAATTATGCTACTAGACACAAACAACGGATAGATACAACTACAATCGAAATGATAGGGGTATAACGTTGAGGAAAGTGATCGATGACCAACTTTGGAAAAAATTTTGAACCCTTGCTAACTAGAGAAGCCCCAAAAACAGTCGACCGGATGGGTTTATTTTGGCTTCTTGCTGCAGCGATCGCCACTATTGTGCTGTGGCAAGTTCCAGGAGGAAATTACATTTTATACCCATTCACCATCCTGGCAACTTGGTTTCATGAAATGGGTCACGGCTTGATGGCACTTTTGTTAGGAGGACAGTTCCAGCAATTGCAGATTTTTTCCAATGGTTCGGGTGTCGCCTTTCATAGCGTTCCGTTGTACTTGGGATCCATTGGTCGTGCTTTGGTTGCTGCAGCAGGACCTATGGGTCCACCTATCGCTGGTGCGGGTTTAATTTTGGCTTCGCGTAGTTTTAAAGCAGCGCATCTGAGTTTGACCATCTTGGGGGGTTTTTTACTGATTTCGACCCTGATCTGGGTACGCTCGCCATTTGGAATCGTTGCAATTCCCCTACTTGGTCTGATTATACTTGGTGTCGCACTAAAAGCTCCTCGTTGGATGCAGGGATTTGGGATTCAATTTCTCGGCGTGCAAGCTTGTGTTAGTACTTACCATCAACTAGACTACTTATTTAGCGCCTCTGCAGGTCCTGGTTTGCTCTCTGACACTGCGCAAATCCAGCAGCAATTGCTTTTACCTTATTGGTTTTGGGGTGGATTGATGGCGATCGCATCTCTCGTTATTTTAGTCCAAAGTCTCCGTCTTGCATATCGCTCTAAGTGATCATCACCTCTTCACTCAAAGTCCTCTTGATAAAACGTTTGCAGCAAATTTTCCAATTGATCTTGCGGACAGCATTCTATCAGCGCTTCAAAAACCTCTAGCAATTTTGCTGCACTATCTCCCAATATTGGACTCAACCCCCACACATCCTGCACCCAGTCATGAGGACGTTCATCATCAAAAATAAGACGTTCTAGCAGTTGCTTTGCTTCTGTTTTGGAGATGGACATATTATTTTTATTTATATAAGTAATTTTTTTGAGTTTAATGGTTGATCTTAAGTCATTACCAGTATAAAGCTTAACTGCTCATTCTCAACCCGCGAAAAATTTGTTCCGCTTTCAACTAAAACTCAATACTATCCTTTGAGTATGAGAGAGTCACTTTCCTAACAGAGTTCTGGTTGTTGATTATGCAGAAAAATCAGGACATTTACTCATATCATGTTCTGTTAAAGACTTAGCATTAAGACTGCAGCAATGCTTAGGGCGCAAGGCGCTTTTTTGAGAGGATTTTAAGGTTTTTGCACAAACCCTCTGAATCATAACTTATGAACCGGATTTGTTATCAAAAGTCAAATTGGGGGCGAATTGTTACATAAGCTACAAAACATGAAAACTTGCTCCTAAAAATTACTGGGCTATACTTGTTTTTGATATTCAACAAATACCTAAAACCTTTCTGTAGAACCTGAACCTTCAAGCGAGATATGCGCTAACGTAGGGGGTGAATCATTATCTGTGGTTCTTCTTTTGAAAATCGTTAGACTCCAAGGAGAGTTATTTTCAGGACAAGTGTAGAAACATGAGGTATTGGTCTAGTTAATGTTTAGGAATGTGCCATGCATGAACTGGTTCAAACTATCTTAAATAGTGAAGAAAAGACTGCTCTGCGTCATTTAATCAAAACTTTGAGTGCCTTGGATCAAAGGTACTTTCTGAGAAACGAAATTTTACAAGCTTTTGCTGAGTACTGTCAAAATTCAGAAAAGCCAGGCTACTTCTTCTACTCTTCTTCTGTAGGGAAACTCATACACTACACGCATGAAATGATTGTGGAAGGGGAAAGTACCTGGTTTCTTCTGCGACCAAGGATTGGTAGCCAAGAGGTTTGGCGGCTTGGGGCAAATATGACAAGTTTTGAGCAGATGACGCCAGAGGCATTATTAGATGCGCGCGATCGCTTAGTCAACCGTTTTCAACCCCAAATTCTAGAAATTGATTTCAGCCCATATTACCACGGTTACCCCAGAATTAGCGACCCAAGAAACATTGGTCAAGGTCTCGGGTCTCTCAACCGTCACCTATGCACTCAAGTGTTGACTGATCCTGACTACTGGCTAGAGGTTTTGTTTGATGTTTTTCATCGACACTCGTATGATGGTATTCCGTTGCTGATTAACGCTCGTATTGACTCAGGTAAACAGCTCGCCAAACAAGTCAAGCAAGCCCTAAATTTCCTCAACGAACGTCCTTCTTCTGAACCTTACGAAAAATTTCGCTTTGACCTTCAAGAACTCGGTTTTGAACCAGGTTGGGGTAACACAGCATCGCGAGTGCGTGAAACCCTAGAACTTCTCAACCGACTGATTGACACTGCAGAACCAGCCATTCTCGAAGCCTTCGTCTCCCGTGTTCCGACAGTTTTTCGTGTTGTCCTCGTTTCCATACATGGCTGGGTTTCCCAAGAAAATGTTCTGGGAAGACCTGAAACAACAGGTCAAGTTATCTACGTTCTTGAACAAGCGCGCCACTTAGAAAATAAACTGCAAGAAGAAATCAAACTTGCAGGATTAGACCTTCTTGGTATCCAACCCCAAGTTATTATTCTGACTCGCCTTATCCCCAACTGCGAAGGAACACTGTGCAATCTACGCTTAGAAAAAGTTGAGGGAACAGAAAATGCCTGGATCTTGCGCGTTCCTTTTGCTGATTCTAATCCTAATGTCACTCAAAACTGGATTTCCAAATATGAGATTTGGCCTTATCTAGAAAGATTTGCCCTTGATGCAGAAACAGAACTGCTTGCCCAATTTCGGGGTAGTCCAGATCTGATCATTGGTAACTACAGCGATGGTAACTTAGTTGCTTTTCTGTTGGCGCGCCGTCTGAAAGTGACTCACTGCAACATTGCTCACTCTTTGGAAAAACCCAAACACCTGTTCAGTAACTTGTACTGGCATGATTTAGAGGAGAAATACCATTTTTCAGCACAGTACACTGCTGACATTATCGGTATGAACTCAGCAGACTTCATCATTACATCAACCTACCAAGAAATTGTAGGGACACCCGATACGCTGGGCCAGTATGAGTCTTACAAATGTTTTACGTTGCCCCAACTGTATCATGTGGTAGATGGTATTGACTTGTTCAGTCCCAAGTTCAACATGATACCACCAGGGGTCAATGAACATATCTTCTTCCCTTATAACCAGATACAACACCGAGATATTACCGTCAGCAAAAGAGTTCAAGATTTACTGTTTACCCGTGAAGACTCCCAAATTCTTGGACACCTAGAGAACCAAAGTAAGCGACCCATTTTTGCTGTTGGTGCGATCACTGCTATTGATAACCTTGCGGGTTTGGCAGAATGCTTTGGTAAAAGTCAGGAATTACAACAGAGTTGCAATTTAATTATTGTGACTGACAAGCTGCATCCCCACCAAGCAATCAATTCAGAAGAAGCAGAGGAAATCGAAAAACTCCACAATATTATCAACGAGTATAATCTTCACGGTCACATTCGTTGGGTAGGAATACAGTTCCCTCTTGCTGACCTGGGAGAAGCATACCGTATTATTGCGGATTTTCAAGGAATTTTCGTCCACTTTGCCCGATTTGAAGCCTTTGGACGAACCATTCTCGAAGCGATGAGTTCCGGATTACCAACTTTTGCCACTCAATTTGGCGGTTCGTTAGAAATCATCGAAGATGGAGAAGATGGTTTTCTGCTAAATCCAACAGACCTAGAAGGAACAGCCAAGACGATATTAAGCTTTATTGACCAGTGCAATGCTTATCTAGAACACTGGTATAAGATATCGGAGTTGGTGATTCAGCGTGTCCGTAACAAATATAATTGGCAGTTACACACCAAGCAGTTGTTACTGCTAGCTAAAGTCTACAGCTTTTGGAACTTTGTGAACCAGGAAATTGGCGAAGCCAAAGCTCGCTATGTGGAAACATTGTTCCATCTGCTCTACAAACCTAGGGCTGAAAAAATTTTGGAACAACATATGAAAAGATAACAGTCTTATCTCAAAAACCCCGGTTTGCCATGGATACAACACAAAATTCCCACGACTTTATTTATACAGATTGGACACTTGTCGAAACCCAGCTTAAGCCAAACCAGACTCAGCACAGAGAAACTGTTTTCACTATTGGCAACGGTTATCTGGGAACGCGGGGAAGTTTTGAGGAAGGTTCTACTGGTGCAGTGCCAGCGACCTTCATTCATGGGGTTTATGATAATGTTCCTCTTGTATACACCGAACTTGCTAACTGTCCTGACTGGTTACCATTGATTGTCACTGTCGATGGCGATCGCTTCCGCACCGAACGCGGCGAGATACTGAGCTATGAGCGACAGCTTGACCTCCAGCGCGGTGTTCTGAGGCGTAAAGTACGTTGGCGCAGTCCAGGCGGAAAGACAATAGACTTCTGCTTTGAACGCTTTGCGAGTCGGGCAGATGAGCATGTGTTAGGACTGCGCTGTCAGTTGACGCCAGTAGATTTTGACGGGTTGATTGAAATTCAAGGTAGCATTAATGGCTATCCTGAAAATCAAGGTTTCAACCACTGGGAATTGATAGACCAGGGCAAAACCAACCGAGGAGCCTGGTTGCAACTCCAGACTCGGAACACCCGCATCAACTTGGGCCTGGCTGTTGGAATGACGGTAACAGGAGCTGATGCGTCAGTACAAGTCAGTAGTCCTCCAGGTTATCCAACTTTGAGCACCGTATTCCAAGCTTCTTTAGGACAGACGGTCACCGTGGATAAGTTTGTGACAGTTTTTACGTCACGAGATGTGGATAACCCGGTCAAAGAAGCGAATGAAAAGCTTGCTCAACTCCCAGACTATGAAGCGTTGGTAGATGCCCATGCACAAGCATGGGCTGAGGCTTGGGATAAAAGCGACATCTTGATTGAAGGAGATACCAAAGCTCAACTTGCCGTTCGGTACAATATCTTTCAATTGCTGATCAGCGCCCCAGAGCATGATGAGAAGGTGAGTATCCCAGCGAAAACACTTTCGGGTTTTGGCTATCGCGGTCATGTGTTTTGGGATACGGAAATTTTTATCCTGCCCTTTTTCATTTACACTCAACCAAAACTCGCTCGTAACTTACTCACTTACCGCTATCTCACCTTAAATGGTGCCAGACGCAAGGCATCTCATTACGGGTATAAGGGAGCAATGTATGCTTGGGAAAGTGCGGATACTGGGGATGAAGTGACACCGCGTTGGTTGCCTCCTAACGATTTTTATGGTGAAGACATTAGGATTTGGTGTCGCGATCGCGAAATCCACATTAGTGCTGATATTGCTTATGCGGTTTGGTACTATTGGAAAGCGACTGACGACGACGAGTGGATGCGGGACTGCGGTGTGGAAATTATTCTCGATACCGCTGTTTTCTGGGGGAGTCGCGTTGAGTATGACACCAAGGACGAACGGTATGAAATTCGTGGGGTAATTGGAGCGGATGAGTACCACGAGATTGCAGACAACAATGCCTTTACGAACCGGATGGTGCAATGGCACCTAGAGAAAGCGCTCTTTGTGTATGACTGGTTGCGTCATACTTACCCCGACCGCTTTAGCACACTTGTCAAAAAATTGCAACTTACTCCTGGACGACTTTCTCGTTGGCAAGACATTATCAATAATATATGGATTCCCTACGATCCATCGACGGGACTTGTCGAGCAGTCCGAGGGATTCTTTAAATTAGAAGATATCGACTTGGCTGAGTACGAACCACGTAACCGCTCAATACAAACGATTTTGAGCATTGAGGAAACAAATAAGCGGCAGGTGCTCAAACAGCCAGATGTGTTGATGCTTTTGTACTTAATGCGCCAATCACAGGAATTTCCCTACACCCAAGAAACGCTGGAGAAAAACTGGGACTACTACGCACCCCGTACAGACATCACTTATGGTTCGTCTCTCGGACCCGCCATTCATGCCATTTTAGCCTCGGATTTGGGCAAATCAAAAGAGGCTTATGAACGGTTTATGCAAGCCGCATTGGTGGATATTGAAGATGTTCGTGGCAATGCTCACGAAGGAATTCATGGTGCCAGTGCTGGCGGTGTTTGGCAAGCTGTGATTTTGGGGTTTGGGGGAATTCAACTTGCAGAACATCAACCAACAGCAACGCCACAATTGCCACCTGGGTGGA
The DNA here is from genome assembly GCF_012912135.1 of Brasilonema bromeliae SPC951. GTDB lineage: Bacteria > Cyanobacteriota > Cyanobacteriia > Cyanobacteriales > Nostocaceae > Brasilonema > Brasilonema bromeliae. The sequence continues at coordinate 6,830 of NZ_QMEB01000126.1, forward strand.
AACGTCTGAAGTTCAAGCTTCATTGGCGTGGCGAGTGGCACGAAATTGATCTACGTCCTACAGCACAAGATACTATGACACTTCCAGATATCCGAGGAGTCATTTTCGATTTGGATGGTGTTCTCACAGATACAGCAGAATACCACTACTTAGGCTGGCAGAAGCTGGCGGATGAAGAGGGATTACCCTTTAATCGCCTAGCAAACGAAGATTTGCGAGGTGTTTCTCGTCGCGAGTCACTGCTCAAGATAGTTGGTAACAAGCAGTACTCAGAAGCACAACTCCAGGAGATGATGGACCGCAAGAACCGTTACTATGTGGACTTTATCCAGACAATGAGGCCGGGAAATGTATTGCCAGGGACAATTGCATTGTTGGATGAATTGAAGGAAGCTGGGATTAAGATAGCCCTTGGTTCTGCTAGCAAAAATGCTCAAACGGTGATTGAGAAATTGGGTATTGCCGATCGCATTGATGTGGTTGCTGACGGTTACAGCGTCCAGCAACCCAAGCCAGCACCAGACTTATTTCTCTTTGCTGCCCAACAGCTAGGACTCAAACCTGAGCAATGTGTCGTTGTCGAAGATGCAGCCGCAGGTATTGAGGCTGCACTTGCGGCTGGGATGTTGGCTATAGGACTTGGTCCTACTGAACGAGTGGGAGCAGCACACGTTGTGTTACCTAATCTCGCGGGCGTCCACTGGACGGAACTAAGAGAGAAATTGAGCAGCGATCAGTAAAACGACGAACAAAAGCAAATTATATACAAGGCAGAAGGTAGAAGGGAAAAAGCACAACTTCTACTTCCTGCCTTCTGCTTTATGGGACGACAAAAAAGTAGACAGAATGTATAACTTTGATGCTTAAATAATACTGTCTACCATATGGGCAAAACTTCCATAACCTATGCTGAAGCGGACCTTCCCATCCCCAGAAGCGCTTCGACGCTTCCCGTTCGGTCTAGCTGATATTGCCCTGATTTTTGGCACATTGGTGTTACTAGGGCTAATCGCACGTGTGGGTGCAGGAACTTTAGTGAGTTTTGTACCGCCGGATGTGGTGCCAGATGTTAGCCTCAACCCGCTTCATCTGCCATACTACGCTGGACGCTCAACTCTGCGGATGTTTATCGCGCTGTTTTGCTCAACATTGTTTACTTTAATCTATAGCTATGTTGCTGCCAAAAGCCGTCGTGCAGAACAAATCTTAATCCCACTCCTCGATATTTTACAGTCAGTACCGGTACTGGGCTTTTTGTCGATTACGGTGACAGGCTTTATTGCTCTATTCCCTGGGAGTTTACTGGGATTAGAAGCAGCGTCAATTTTTGCCATTTTTACAAGTCAGGTCTGGAACATGACCTTTTCGTTCTACCAGTCGCTGAGAATGGTACCAAGCGAATTAGATGAGGCAGCAAGGCTTTATCGGCTTTCGGCCTGGCAGCGGTTTACAAAGCTGGAGGTGCCAAGCGCGATGATTGGGCTAATCTGGAACGCAATGATGAGTTTTGGGGGCGGCTGGTTTTTTGTCGCAGCCAGTGAAGCGATTAGTGTACTCAACCAGAAGTATACGTTACCCGGACTTGGTTCTTACGTAGCAGCAGCAGTCACCGCTCAGGATTTGCCTGCTTTAGGTTGGGCATTCCTAACGATCGCCGTGGTTATTTTACTGGTAGACCAACTGTTCTGGCGACCGCTGATTGCCTGGGCTGATAAGTTCCGCTTAGAACAGAGTTCGGCAGCAGAGGCTCCCAACTCCTGGGTGTTCGATTTGCTCAAAGCCGCGCGGCTTCCACGTTTAATGAGACGGGCGTTCACTCCGGTGGGTGAAACTATCAACCGCCTACTATCATCACTGACCCCACAACGTCCACGAGTTGCGATCAACCAGAAGCAGAAAGTGGTGAGCGATCGCCTTTACAACTTCGCTTTGTTACTCCTGATTGGCGGATTGCTGGCTGCCCTTTTGCACTTTATTCTCACAACAGTGGGACTGGGTGAGGTGTTCAAAACTTTTATGCTAGGGTTACTGACCCTGGGACGCGTAGTGGTGCTGCTGGTGGTAGCAACGCTGATTTGGACACCGGTTGGTGTGGCGATCGGGTTCAATCCGCGACTATCACGCCTGTTGCAGCCCGTGGTACAATTTTTAGCATCCTTCCCAGCAAATTTTATTTTCCCCTTCGCAACTCTCTTCTTCATTCGTGCCCATATCAGCATCGATTGGGGAAGTATCTTCTTGATGTCCCTGGGTGCCCAGTGGTACATCCTCTTTAACTCTATTGCTGGGGCGATGAGCATTCCAACTGACCTGCGCGAGATGGCGAGGGATCTTGGTTTGCGTGGCTGGCGGTTATGGCGCAAGTTAATCATCCCTGGCATTTTCACCGCTTGGGTTACAGGTGGTATTACTGCTAGTGGTGGGGCGTGGAACGCCAGTATTGTTGCTGAAGTTGTCGCTTGGGGGCAAACGACCCTTACCGCAACTGGGTTAGGAGCATACATCGCCAAGGCAACTGAAGTGGGCGACTGGCCCCGCATTACGTTGGGGATTGGAATGATGAGTCTGTATGTGGTTGGACTGAACCGCGTGTTCTGGCGACGACTCTATCAACTCGCGGAAACAAAATATCATCTGTAGGAAGGGGTGCAAGCATGACAACTACCCAAGCAACTCATGAAGTACTGATTGCCGTCGAGCAAGTCCATAAAAGTTTTCCTCTGCCAGAAGGTAAAGGAGAGTTTACGGTTCTCCGCAATGTCAACCTGACAGTTAGTACAGGCGAAGTCGTCGCATTGCTGGGACGCAGTGGTAGTGGCAAAAGCACCTTGTTGCGAATCATGGCAGGCTTGATTCCACCAAGTGAAGGACAGGTGATTAGCAGTGGTAAACGTCTACAACAAGCTAACCAAGATGTGGCAATGGTCTTTCAAAGCTTCGCGCTGCTGCCTTGGTTGACGGTGCAAGAAAATGTGGAGTTGGGACTGGAAGCGCAGGGAGTTAATCGAGATCAGCGACGTAAACAAGCACTCAAAGCCATTGACTTAGTCGGCTTGGACGGTTTTGAGAGCGCTTATCCCAAAGAATTGTCCGGCGGTATGAGGCAGCGAGTGGGCTTTGCACGGGCATTTGTTCTAGAACCGCAAGTGCTGTTTATGGATGAGCCATTTAGTGCGCTGGATGTTCTAACATCTGAGAACTTACGGGGTGAAATCGACGACTTGTGGAATGCTGGCACCTTTCCGTCCAAAAGTATTTTAATTGTCACCCATAACATTGAGGAAGCTGTGTTTCTGGCGGATCGAGTGATTATCCTGGGATCAAATCCAGGGCGCGTTCGTGGTGAAGTCGTTATTGATTTGCCGCGTCCCCATGATCGCGCAAACGTTCGCTTCAAAGCGTTGGTAGACTATATCTACACGGTGATGACCAACCCAGAAGTTGAAGTGACTGGTGAAGTCGCAGTGGCAGCCCCCACAACCGCACAAGCATCTAAATCACCTTATGCTCAGTCGTTACCACATGTACGAGTGGGTGGGATCAGTGGTTTGTTGGAATTGATTGTAGAGAAACCAGAAGGTAGGGAGGATATATTCAGGCTGGCAGAACGAATTCAGTTGGAAGTGGATGATCTCCTGCCAATTCTTGATGGTGCTGTGATGCTGGGCTTTGCAGATGTTATACAAGGCGATGTTCAGCTTACCGAAATTGGGCGCGACTTTGCCACGACAACGATTTTGCGAAGTAAAGACTTGTTCAGGCAGCAAGTCCTGCAACGTGTGCCGATGTTAGTTAGTATACTACAGACGCTGCGAGAAAAACAAAATGGGTCAATGGGAGGAGATTTCTTTCTGGATTTACTAGATGAACATTTTCCGCACGCAGAAGCTGAGAGACAATTTGCTACAGCAGTTGACTGGGGACGCTACACAGAACTATTTGAGTACGATGCTAGCGAAGGACGGCTTTATCTACCAGAACCAGTACCTGCAGAGAGTAGAGAAGCATCCTGAAAAACAGGAAATATTTTCTTGGCACAGACGTGCAGTGGCTTGTCATTGATATTGGTACTTAGGGTGTTGGGAGATACTCCTATTATTAGGATGGGCAAAAATTAGCCACATCATACTAAATTTCTGAGCAAAGAGTAGAGTTCATTTTGCACATAAAGATTGACTGAAATTTTGTTTTGACTTATACTAAGTTTTGAGTCGCATGACCAAGAATTATTGGCTGTCAACTCACAATTTTTTCACAATTTCAATAGGATAAACATTAAATGGAGGCTTCTGGTAGTAGTAGCCATCAGGTAACTACTCAAGTGACTATGGTTTCAAAAGAAGCGCAAAATGTCAATGCTGCCAACCTACTTCGCTTCAATTCGACCAGATTTGACTGCTGCTACTAGGGCTTGATGATCTTGCTCAACTTGATGGGCGTAGGTAACAGCAAAGTCTGCTACAGCAGAGTCAAAAGCATCACTTTTGCCCAGGTAGCTACTGATAACAACAGGATCGCCAGAACGGGCATGGGCGCGGGCTAAGGCAGAACCGCAAATTTCCGCGTAATCCTCCAAACCCCTGGCAGACATCCCCTTGAGTTTAATTGAGGTTTTCATGTCTTTTAATTGCCGAAAATAGAAATCTTGTCCGCGACTGTTACTTGTCCAACCCAAGAAAATATCACTAGCTGCCTGCATGAGGCGTTGACCATTGACTATGCGCTGTCCGTTGTGGGAGTAAGGACATTTACCTGCGTAGGGTTCTAGTACTGAGGGACGGGCTTCTTTAAATTGCAGCAGCAAAGGATCATTATCGTTACTTAGCAGCAGTGCAACTCCGCAGTGAGTACCAACACTGCCAACGCCAACCACCTTCATGGCTACATCTACTAGATGGTAGCGATCTAGCAAAAACTGGCGATCGCTTTGCAGAGTGTCACGATATTGTTCAAATAACACCCCTACTTCTTCTAAATATTGCTCCTGTAGTGGTAGATGATACAACAGGGGTGGTTGATCAATAAACCGCCGTTGTCCATTCACCTCCTCTGTCATCTGCACAAATGTCTGCTGTAGAGTGCGGGTAAAGGCTTTGCTTGCCATTTGCTGCCAGTATTGACGAGTTTCCTCATCAGGTGCATGTTCCACCAGCACATTAGCATCCAGTCGCGCATACCACACCGCCAAAGTCCCCATCTGCCCATACTCCCGAATGGACAAGCGATAGGCACGGACTGCTGCTTCGGCAGTATCATAGCAGTGTTTGTCAGTCAGACGGATATCTTTCCCCGCAACAATAATACTTGTCACTAAGCGTTTTACATCCCATTCCCAAGGTGCGCTTAAGGTTTCGTCAAAGTCATTCAAGTCAAAGATGAGATTTCGTTCTGGTGTGGCAAATCCACCGAAGTTAAGTAAGTGACAATCTCCACATGCTTGTACGTGGATTCCCGTTGTGGGAGTAGTTGCCAAGTCAGCCGCCATAATAATTGCACTTCCCCGCAGAAATGCGAAGGGGGACTGCAACATCCGACCGTAACGCATGGGGATTAACTCTGGTATGCGTCCCTGATTTGATACTTCGAGTATTTCAATTGGATCTGGACGATCTGTAGGATGCCATTCGCGGTGGGCACTTCGAGAAACAACTTGACGTAATGCTTTGCCTGCTTCCAGTCGCTGTGCTACGGTGAGCTGATTATTGGGAGTAAGTTCAGCTGATTTAATAGGTGGTGTAGTAGTCATATAGAGGAAAGTATTTTTCAGTGATTAAAGACTACAAGCACTAGGAGATGAAAGAATATTTTTCCCTCTCTTCTCCTACATCATCACATCAAAATATTAAAAAGATATAGGAATCCGGTTTGATTTGATGAACTAACAAAGTAGGGGGAGGGAACAGGAAACAGGCTTCGCCGTGAGGCTTCGACGGTGAGCGCTCACGCCGAAGTCCGAACCGCGTCAGCGGCTCGACTGAGCGTTCGACTGAGCTGACGCCGAAGTCTTCGCCGAACGTCCGAACGGGAAGAAGGAATAAAGGTGTACCTAGCTGAACAAAAGTCAAATAGGAATCCTATACTCCAAAATGTTAGCAATAGTTCTAGCAAAACATGGAGATAACCTTTTCTTAATAAAAAAGCGAGAAAGCTTAACCTTAATGAGCAAATTTGTAGTCAAAAAATCATTGTAAAGTACGTACATCATAAAGAATAAAAAGAGATTAGGTATTGACTAAATTCTTTAGTTCCTTATTTTCTATTAACCATAATTTTGGAATTTTAAATGACTTATGACTTGGTTAGATTTTACAATTCGCTTGGCGGTAGCATTCTTACTAGGCTCTGTTATTGGAGTAGAAAGACAGTGGCGGCAACGAATGGCAGGACTGCGGACTAATACACTAGTCGCCACCGGTGCTGCCTTATTTGTGATGCTGGGAGTCATGACTCCAGGTGGAAATCCGACCCAAGTTGAGGCGTATATAGTCTCTGGCGTCGGATTTTTGGGAGGAGGCGTAATCTTTCGGGGAGGTGCCAGTGTACAGGGATTGAATACAGCAGCAACATTATGGTGTGTCGCAGCAGTGGGCGCTTTGGCAGGAGGTGGATTTTTCCCACAGGCGTTTATAGGAACAGTAGCAGTTTTAGTGGCAAACATCTTTCTGCGTCCTCTAGGTTACCGAATTAATCAGCAACCCCTCAAAGGTACAGAAATTGAGGTATGCTATCGCTGTTCTATAGTTTGTCGTAGCAACGATGAGGCTCATGTCCGTGCCCTGCTGCTACAGGCAGTCAGTGCCACTGGTAAAATGAAGTTGCGTTCTTTACATAGCGAGGATCTCGAAGAAACTCCCGAACGTGTGGAAGTTGAAGCTGACTTAGTCACGCAGGATCGCAACGATCCTTTTTTAGAACAAATTGTCAGCCGCTTGAGCTTGGAGTCTGGAGTAAGTGCGGTTAGTTGGAAAATTATTGAACAAGAGTACGGCTAAAGATAAGTAAGTCGGCGTAGAAAAACCAAACTATGTAAAGATAAATAAATACGGAGAATACATCTACCAAAATCACTAAAGGATACGGGGGCTCGTTTAAGGGTATTTTTGACTCGTGAACAAGACAAAACTCTGCTAAACCTAAGAACTGTCGATGTATACCAACCGCCTTGGCGGTTAGGACGCTAAATGTAACACATGCGAGTGGGGCATCTCGTAAACAATTAAATTCCTCCAGTTTTTTGCGGATTCGGCTTTTTAACCTCTTTTGCAGCATTTCTCAATCAAGTTAAGATCTGGAGAATAAGGCGGTAGGTACAGCAGTTTACACCCCTGCAGCTTAAATGCGGATTAGCTTAGAATATGCGCCGAGATAACAGCAAAAAGGGACATATTGTAAATAAATATTACAGATTCTGCCTTATTGATTTACTAATTTTTCCATAAATGATATAAAGTTAACGTGAGTTCGACGGGTTGAAAAAGGTGCAAAAAAAGGCTGAGACTGTATTTAGACGAAAAATACTCATAATGTCTCAGCAATGGAAATTATTGTATCTCGGTTGGATGTGACACAAATTTTTTGTGATGTAGATGATTTGTGCCAACAATAGGAGAACAAGTACCGCAGCTACCATCAATGAGCGGTAAACGCCGCAGTACTTCTAGGATGCATCTAAAAGAACCATCAGTTGCGGTTTAATACTAAAGATTATTCATAATTTCGCTAAGTCTCCGATTAACTCAGTCCTGCTGGGTCGTTTTGCATAGCTTAGTCTAAACTCCAGTAATCAATGAGCGTGGCGAATTGCTGGCTTTTAAGCTGACAAGTGGGAATGTGGATGACCGCGAGCCAGTTCCCGATTTGACTAAAGACTTGATTGGTAAACTGTTTGGCGATACCCTTTGCGTCAAGCCGGAGGCTTATCGCGGATATATTTCCCAAAAGTTGTTTGAGCAATTATATGAACCTGGCTTGCAGTTAATTACTCGCTCCAAGAAAAACATGAAAAATCGGTTGGTCAAATTAATTGATAAGATTCTTTTTCTCGAAAGAGTTTGGTGAGCAAAATTTTTCAGGACAAGATTTCAAGAGGACACGCTTTAGCCTTGCAAATGCTCAAGGAGCTAATTTTCTTCTAGTAAGTCTAAAATATAACAAATTTTTATATGCCTCAATTGAGAATACAAGCTCACTCCCCAATATTGGTAAGTATCTCGCTGAAAGTACCCTTGAGGGTAATATTGTAGGAGCGTAATTTATGATACTCTTTCAAAAGAAGTGAATTCTTATAGCTTTTCGCAAACATCCTGACTTAATGTCAATTGGAGTTTGTCACAATATATGGTGCTTTATCCAGAAACTTTTGCTTGTTATTTAAAATTTCACTACACAGAATCTGAATTATGTAAACTTTATACCATTTGTTACCTCCACTTCAACTATTTATTCCAAATTGCACTTGGAGTATTTTGTTTCAATTGTTCTATTTATCCATAGTTCATACCTAACGAAAAATTATCATGGTACAACCAAACATAAAGACTATCAATACTCCCTTCATTGGTATAATCGGCCCATCGCAATACTTGGGAGTGAAGCTGACTAATTTTTCATTTTCACAATTATTCTTGGTTAGAGACCAAAACAATGCCAACGAGAAAGAAAGTCCCTTAAAACAACAAATAACGAAAGCTAGGGAAAAAATGTATGAAAATATAGTAAACAATTTAAATGGCTTAATCAGCCTTAATGATAAAGAAGAAGGAGTCAAAACTATCTATGTTTTTGACAAGTATGAAGACTTTTTCTTGAAGACACAGTTTAGACCTGACCGTGAAAGAATGGTTATCCGAATCACACGAATAACTCCACGGGAAACAAGAGTATCCACCATCTGTCGAATCTATACCACTGGCACTCATATATATATTGCTTTGGATTCTTATCTCCTTGGTAAAATAAATATTTTCAGCCTTGTGATTCACACACTGCTACTGTTGATTTTTGTTCCTATGTTTTTCACAGGGCTTTTAGGATTTTTAGGGGCTTTAGTGCTATTATTGCCAACTCTGTTTAATCCATCCAACATAAATGCTTTACTGGCCGTTTTTTCAGGTCTGCTTTTACCTTTTATTCCAGGTCTGTATCTATATTTCAGTTGGTTTCCTGTAGTTAAAGCCTTGCTAAATAAAGAAAGTTTTAAAGCGGCTTTGAAGCATAGGTTTCACAATAGAAGATTCACCAACTTATTTGATGAAGATGACGGCTTAACTTACCTAAAGTCTGTAACGCCTTTTATCATTGATCAGATAACAAACGCACTTGCAAGCTATGGGATAAAAGACGAAACCATTTTTAGTAAACTTAATGAAATAAAGGAAGCAATTTTAGCACAACCAACAATAAGCCTAAACAATTCAGGGATAATGTCTAATGTCCTGATTGGAAACAACAATTTTCAAAGTTCAAAATAATAACTAAGAACTAATAAAGAGAGGTAAAAAGAAGTATGCCAAATGATATTACTGTTGATAATAGTGGTGTCATTACCAACTCCGTATTTGGTAATAACAACATTCAACAAAACATAAGTCAAAATACTGATGAAATTACTAAACTAATTTCTTCTCTGCGTGACATGTCTCAAGGATTTCCTGAAGCTCAACGTGAAGCAACCATAGTGCATTTAGATGATTTACAGGAAGATATAACTATACCTGAGAAACAAAAGAAAGAGAGATTTAAAACTCGTCTTGCTGCATTGCTGGCAATTACTGGTACGCTTGGAGGTGTTGTCGCAAACTCTGTTGACTTTGGTAACAAAGTTTTAGACTTATCTAAAAAACTGGGAGTCCCTATCGAGATTGTCCAGCCTCAACCGAAGCAAATCCCTTAAAATCTGGGGTATTCGTACCAATGGTACGAATACCCCGGTTTGAAGGATTTAGTCGAAGAAACATCTAAATATAACAAAGAATAGTATTTGATTCGCGCTAAGGGACTTCCAAAAAATAAATTAATCAAACAAACTCAAGAGACAGTCTCCTCCTCATAATAATTATCATTATGAGGAGGGGAGGAAGTTACCTCTGCTTTTTGTTACTGCGATCCGAGAACTACGCGATCGCGTCCTTTTCGTTTAGCTTGAATTAGGGCTTTCTCAGTAGCATCCATCAGAGCCTCAGGCTCAGTGTCAGATTAATGTAAAATCTTGAATCAAGCGATACCGAACCATCCGGAAATTCTAGGGTTATAGGAGTAGCTGGACAGTTAAATTTATTAATAAATTGCTGTAGTATTTCATTCAAGTCACCATATTCTCAAGTCTGACGAAAGTTGGATTTATTGATCGGTTCTTTCCAAACTTCACTCAACAACTGCCAGAAATCAGATGCAACTTTTTTAACTCGTTCTTCTCCGTAATCGGCTTCATCCGCTATGTTAGTATAAGTTTTTTCTTCCCAGCAAGAGCGCAGTACTATCTCTTCGAGTGGAGTAAGAGCGTTTGGAAGAATTGCTTTTAGTAGCAGTACAATTTCATCTATACTGATTAGTCATTTGACCCAACTTTTGGGTAATTTATTAAATAATTTTCTTTACGGAAGTTTAAGTGATAAGATAACCCTAATGGAATACTCGTAGTAAAAATAACAATCTTTTTTTCAAAAACTGACAAAAGAATGTTGACAATTATTTGAATTTCTGAAAACTTCATCAAAACTAGATAGCAGCTTTCATCCGAAGAGTTTTTACGTATTATAATTTACTA
>NZ_QMEB01000127.1 GCF_012912135.1 Brasilonema bromeliae SPC951
CCCCGGCTCCCCTGCACACCTTACGGTAATCTTCGGGCGGGAAAGGAGTAGTCATTGGTCATTAGTCATTGGTCATTGGTCATTAGTCATTGGTAATAGCTCGATTTCTTCGCGTTTTTTTACTTATTTTGTTTCTTTTTTAGGACTTACGCATTATCTGCCAGAAAACCGGTTGATTCGTTCGTATTTGGTTGTGAAACAGAGATTTTTGGTAGAAACTGGGTTTATTTGCGTAAGTCTTGTTTTTGTCAAGATGATTTGTGGGGACGACTAGCCATGTTAATGCGATCGCTCAATTGGCGCAGTGTTTTCACCAAGTTTTGATCTGTTTGTCGCAGTTGGGTAATCTTTTCACAGCTGTAGATCACCGTTGTATGGTCTTTTCCACCAAATTCTTCTCCAATTCTGGGGAAACTGAGACCCGTGTGCTGGCGCATGAGATACATTCCAATTTGACGTGCCCAGCTAATCTCTCGTCGCCGCGAATTCCCTTTAAGGTCTTCTATTGATATATCAAAAACCTCTGCTACCACTGATAAAATTGCTTTTGGTGTAACTTCTACTTTTTCAATTGGTGGTTCTAAAACGGGTGCAATATTTTCTACCGTCATGGGTAAACCCCAAATAGAAATATACGCCAATGCACGAATTAATGCTCCTTCCAACTCTCGGATATTAGAAGTATAGTGAAAAGCAATATACTCAACAACCTCCCTTGGAAGACGAATATTTTCGTACTCAGCTTTTTTTTGTAAAATTGCCATTCTCGTTTCTAAATCTGGCGGTTGGATATCAGCAATTAACCCCATAGAAAATCGCGAACACAGACGTTGTTGCAACCCAGGAATTTGGTTGGGAGGACGGTCAGAAGCTAAGACGACCTGTTTACCAGCTTCATGTAAAGTATTAAAAGTATGGAAAAATTCTTCTTGAGTATATTCTTTACCTTCAATAAACTGAATATCATCCACTAAAAGGACATCAGCAGCACGGTAATGCTCTCGAAAACTTTGCATACTGTCCTTACGAATCGCAGCAATGAGATCATTAGTAAATTGCTCAGTAGAAACGTAAAATATTCTTGAATCTGGACTAATTTCCCATCGATAGTGACCAATCGCCTGCATCAGGTGAGTTTTGCCTAAACCCACACCACCACACAAAAATAAAGGATTAAACTCTCTTCCAGGATATTCAGCAACTGCTAGTGCAGCAGCATGAGCCATACGATTGTTAGCACCAACTACAAATCGAGAGAAAACATACTTGAGGTTTAATTCTGTCGTTTTTAGTCGGTTTTGAGGGAGCGTTTCTGAAGGACTGGTTTGAGTCCGAAATCCCCAAGAAACTTCTTGTTCATTCACATGAGAAACTTCATCACCTTGAGTAACAGTGATATAAATATCTACGGGATAACCAAGAATATCTTGTACAACATTAGCGATCGTTTTTATGTAATATTTCTGTAACCAATTACGAGCAAACGGGTTGGGAGTAAAAATTACTAAGCAATTATTTTCCAATCGCTCAGCGCTCGCAGTTTTGATCCAAGTTTCAAAGGTGGGACGGGATAGCTCTAGTTGTAAGCGTTCCAGTACCTGACTCCACAGATTTTCTATGGGCATTTCCATAATTTACCACCAATGCTCGGCAATGGTCACAATAATAATGAAGATATGAGCAAGTACCAATGACTGGAAACAACACTCTAGACCGCAAAACTTGCCTTTGAGTTGTCATCATTCTTGGTCTCCCCCCGGTAGCCAAGATTTTATCATCCATAGATTCATACGGAGAAACAAAGACAAATGAAAACTACAGACTATGGCTTTGGGCCGAGAAAAGAACAAGCAAAGCAGGGGAGCAAGGGAGCAGAGGAGCAGGGGAGCAGGGGAGTAAATCAATTCAAAATCGCGCAGCGTTGCGAGCGAAGCGAAGCAATCTCAAAATTCAAAATTAGAAGTCACTCCCTCCCCGTTTCCGTGTCCCCAAAAGGGCGTTTGTCCCAAAGGTGGTCAATAAATGGTATTTTGGTGATGCTGCTTGGTAGTGGGGCAGTGATGTCTATTGGGGGTTGTTCTATCCCTGGTAGTACGCTTAATGCTACAAAAACAGATGCTCAGGCTCAAACGTCAGTCCAAAAGACAACAGATAACCCCTCTCCAAGTATTTTACCTGTTGTCTCTTCGTCCAATAATCCTAACTTCGTTGTTGGAGTTGTACAAAAGGTAGGACCTGCAGTTGTTCGCATTGATGCTGCAAGGACTGTCGTTGCTCAAGTTCCTGAGGAGTTTGATGATCCAGTTATTCGGCGGTTTTTTAGCTCACAGCCAAGAGAAAGAATCGAACAGGGTAGCGGCTCTGGATTCATTATTAACGCTGGCGGTCAAATCTTGACCAATTCCCATGTGGTTAACGGTGCTCAAAGCGTGACAGTAAAACTGAAAGATGGTCGCTCTTTTAAGGGACGCGTCATGGGTGAAGACCCAGTAACAGATGTTGCTGTGATTAAAATAGAGGCAAATAATCTGCCAACTGTTTCTATAGGTAACTCTGAGTTATTACAACCAGGAGAAGCGGTGATTGCGATCGGTAATCCTCTTGGTTTAGACTATACAGTGACATCTGGCATTATCAGCGCCACAGGTCGTTCTAGTAGTGACATTGGTGTTACTGATAAACGTGTTGATTACATTCAAACTGATGCTGCTATTAACCCTGGTAACTCTGGTGGACCTCTGTTAAATGCTCGCGGGGACGTGATTGCAATGAATACAGCTATCATTCGCGGCGCTCAAGGGTTAGGATTTGCCATTCCTATTAACACGGCGCAGGGGATTGCTCAGCAATTAATCGCAAAAGGTAAGGTTGATCATCCTTATTTAGGTATTAAAATGGCGACTTTGACTCCAGATGTTAAAGAACAAGTGAATTCCACATTAGGTATTAATTTGGCAACAGATAAGGGAATTTTACTACTTGATGTTGTGCCCCGTTCTCCAGCCGCTGCTGCTGGACTAAAAACAGGAGATGTGATTCAACGCATTAGTAACCAGCCAGTTACTAAAATAGAAGAAGTGCAAAAGATAGTCGAAAAAAGTCAAATTGGATCTCCTTTAGAATTGCAAGTGCTACGTAATGGACAAACAACACAAATAGCTGTAAGACCAGAACCTTTACCAGTACGACGTGGAAGCTAGTAGTGCTTGTGCGGAATTCGCTCATTCGCAATCCGGAGAAATATGCCCTACGGGGACGCACTTTACAAAAAACTCATCTTATAAGCTTTTCACTGAATGTGTAGACGCGGAGCGGCTTCCCGCAGGGTATGGTATGTTTATTTATGCGCCCGCCGTACTAGAGCAAAAATGATGAAGTATGAATTATGAATTCAAAAATTTTTCGGATTCATATTTTAGATTTCATAAATTTTCTCGATTAATTTTTTTGACGAAAAGTTATTACTAAGAGTTATTATGGGTGAACTGCTATCAATTCTTCAATTAGGCGATCCGGTACTGCGTCAAAAAGCTTCCTTCGTTGAAAATATCAACGATGAGCATATTCAAAAACTCATTGATCATTTAGTCGCAACAGTTGCTAAAGCTAACGGTGTCGGTATTGCTGCGCCTCAAGTTGCCCAATCCTGTCGCTTATTTATTGTTGCCTCCCGTCCTAATCCCAGATATCCCAACGCTCCGGAAATGGAACCTACTGCTATGATTAATCCCAAAATCATAGCCCATTCCACGGAGATAGTCAAAGGATGGGAAGGTTGTTTGTGTGTTCCCGGAATTAGGGGATTCGTTCCCAGATATCAAGAAATTGAGGTAGAATACATAGACCGAAATGGCAAAGCGCAAAAGCAAAAATTGACCGATTTTGTCGCTCGTATCTTTCAACACGAGTATGACCACCTTGATGGTGTCGTCTTTTTAGACAGACTCGAAAGTACTTTGGATATAATCACAGAACAGGAATATCAGAAACAAGTGATTAACAATACTTAACTATAAATAATTCTAAAGAATGAGAATTCACCGAGAATATTAAGGTACACTTAACCTATTGTTAACCATCTGGCTTGACGCAGTTATCGGGTAAATGACCAAAACTCTCAGTAGTCGCGAGAGAGTAAGTCCTCAGGAAAAAGAGCCTGTGGATTTATTTTCGTCTCAACAATCAAGCGATGAATCAAGTGAAACTACCAAGACATCTGTTGCACAGTCACCGATGCAGCCACCTATAGTTGAATTGCAAGTTGTTCATGCAACAACAGGACGCGTCCGAATCCGTGCTACTGACGGTAGTCATAACTCGATATTTGAAACCATCTCTCAACAGTTACGAAAGCAAGACGGGGTGAGGGAAGTATCTGTTAATGAGCAAACAGGCAGTTTAGTCATTAACTTTGATGAGAAAAAACTGCCCTTGCCCCAAATGTTGGAACGACTCCAGCAATTTAACATACACCAGTTGCAAGCTTCGCCTGAGGCAAAGAGTAAAAAAGACCCCTTTGCTGCATGGAAATCTCCTGATTTTTGGAAAGAGCAGGGCATTTCGTTTATTCCCTTATTTACAGGGTTAGCAGTCACTGGAGGACTCGGAATTAGCGGTTTAGCATCGATTCCAGTTTACTATGTGACGGCAAATGCGACTCGTAGGGTGATTGACGAACTCCAATCAGAATCAAAAACAAGTGCACTCCCTTCTTCCCAAAAAGCAAAGGACAATAACAAATCTTCTACAAAACGCAATACAACTGACCACCCTTCCTTATCAAAATCAAAAGTGGAGCACAAATCTATTGAAGCAGCAGCACAGCCTGCAAAAATTGCCTACAGCGTAGTTCATGCCATTCCAGGACGTATCCGGTTGAATGTGCCTCGGGTTGCACGCGATCGCGCCTATGCGCGAAGACTCGAAAGGTTACTGAAAACAGAACCCCAAGTGACAAACGTACGCGTCAATTGCGATGCTGCATCTGTTGCTATTACCTATGGTTCAGCTGAGATTCCAGTATCTCATTGGGTTGGTTTGATGCAATTGGCAGACGAAACAATCCCGCAAACAAACCTCATAAAGATAAAAGAGCAACCGCTGACACAGCCAGTTCATCAGCAAAGCGAATCAACAACATCAACAGCGCTAAAAGAGCAAGCCGTAGTAGAAACAGATGGTCTTTGGTCTGATTTTAAGTCTCCAGCTCTTTTTACGGCTCTATCCTTCATGGCGAACTTTCCCTTAGACCCGGTTCCATACTAAGGAATACTGGAGGACAAAAATGGCTGGTTTAACAACGGCTGGTTTAACAACGGCTGGTTTAACAACACAATTGGCACCCCACTCAGATAAAAAATCTCAGATCCTAGAGGAACAGACTAGTCATTCAATAGCAAAGCCACAGTCTGCGATTGCGCAAAGCGCCCGCCCCGAAGGAGCGATCGCTTACAGCGTTGTCTATGCGCTTCCTGGCAGAGTAGGCTTTTGTGTTCCTCAGATATCCCTAGATCCCACATATACACAGCGCTTGCTGACTTTGCTTGCTTGTGATCCTCGGGTTCTAAGTCAACAAGTCAACGAGATTGCAGGGTCTATTGTCATAGACTACAAATCTGGGATCATGTCAGATGGTGAAATGCGTCTGTATTTAGCTCGTCTGATTCAATCTGCTAGCAGCGAAGTGACAACAAAAGCACCTGAAAAGGCAGCGCAATTGTCACTCCAGTGTGATGAAAAATCTCAGATCGTAGAACAACAGACTAGTCATCCAACTGCAAAGCCACACTCTCCAGTCGTTTACAGCATTGTCTATGCAACTTCTGGTAGCGTAGGGTTTTGTGTTCCTCAGATATCCCTAGATCCCGCATATGTACAGCGCTTGCTGACTTTGCTTGCTTGTGATCCTCGGGTTATAAGTCAGCAAGTTAACGAGGACGCAGGGTCTATTGTCATAAATTACCAACCTGGGATCGTTCCAGATGTGCAGATGCG
The DNA here is from genome assembly GCF_012912135.1 of Brasilonema bromeliae SPC951. Taxonomy (GTDB): domain Bacteria; phylum Cyanobacteriota; class Cyanobacteriia; order Cyanobacteriales; family Nostocaceae; genus Brasilonema; species Brasilonema bromeliae. The sequence goes on from NZ_QMEB01000127.1 coordinate 5,995, forward strand.
TCTGTGTTTGGCTAATACCATTGAGTTTGCAGGCGCATCAGAAGAGATAACGCCAGTAACTGAAAAACCAGTCAGTTTATCCTCCGTTTCTCAAATAGCTGCTTGTCCAAGTGTTCCGCAAGAAAAGGAGAACGATTATGAACCTGTGGGGGCAAAGGTCTTATCTGATCCCGGACTTGTCAGGGAAGAAAAAGAGAATGGTTCTGAAACTGTAAAGGCTAACGTCTTGTCTGATCCCGAAGTTGTCAGGATGGAAACATCTTTGGACTCTAAATTAGAGACAGCGAAAGTATCCCCAAGCTGCGAATTAAAAGGAGCAGACAAGATACCTACCTCATCAAACAAGTGCAATCATACTCCTGATAAGACTGATCACAAAACAAAGAAACCAGCAAAAGTGGCATATAGCATTGCTCATGCGATTCCAGGACGAGTACGTTTTCGTATACCTCGAATCGCTAAGGATTCAAAATACGTCCAACGCTTGGAAGCGTTGCTGAAAGCAGATGCTTTAGTTACAGGTAAGCGCGTTAATAGCGCCGCAGCCTCAATTGTCATCACCTACAAGTCTGGAACAATACCCAATTCCAAAAAGCGTTCTTTAAGCCTTTTGGAACAGGTCATATCATATTTATCCAGTCTAATTCAATCTGCTGCTAGCGATGCTGTAGTTTCCATCAGTTAACCAGAAGACAGGTAAGTCCAGTTCAACAAGCGCCACGCTTGAAGGCAGTTGTCTTTGAGCTGCCTTGTGCATCCTGTCTCAATCTCGCGCAGCAGGCTGTTGAAAATCCAATTTGAACCAATTTTGTATGAGAGAGAAGAAATGGCAAAACTCAGTGTGCATCTACCACCTTCCGGAAGCCATGCATCCCAAGTAGCTGTTGCAGCAAAAAATGGGATTTCTAGAGTTGAGAGTAATGGACACTCAAATGGACACCCACAGGTTAAGTCTTGCGAAGTTCCATATAGTATTGTGCATACGCTCCCGGAAAGAGTGAGGTTGCGAGTACCTCGTTTGCTTTATGATGCAGACTATGCACAGCGCCTGCAAGTGTTGTTAGAAGCTGACGCCCTTGTGACAAGTGTGCGTATAAAACGTGCAGCAGCGTCACTAACAGTGACTTATAAATCCAGCAAAGTTGCAGATACTAAGATACGTTCGCATCTGGGTTATTTAATTCAAGCAGCTAGTGAGGTCGTCGTTCTCAAACCCTCCAAGCCAAAAGCTGCATCAGATGCGAATGAAGAACAATCTTGGCCTGGAATGCAACTTTCAGCTTTAGCTACAGCTTTAGCTGTGTTGGGTGGACCGCTAGGATGGTCTATTCCGCCTGTGATGGTTGCAGGAACTATAGCCCTTGCCACATTACCTGTTATCAAACGAGCTTGGGAGGGGATCAGGGACGAGCGAAAACTGAATATTGACTTTCTGGATTTTATGGCAATTGCTATTACTACAGTCCAGCGTCAGTTTCTCACGCCTGCGCTCATGCTGAGTTTGATTGAAATTGGCGAAAATATACGCGATCGCACAGCTCGTTCTTCTGCTCAACAAACTCTGGATCTATTAAGTTCCCTCGGACAATTCGTCTGGGTTGAACGCGATGGTGAAAAGGTGCAAATTCCTATTCAAGACGTGCAGCGAGGCGATACAGTCATTGTTTACCCCGGCGAACAAGTCCCTGTTGATGGTACTATCCTACGAGGTAAAGCTCTTCTCGATGAGCAGAAACTTACTGGTGAGTCTATGCCAGTTTTGAAGAGAAAGGGACAAACCGTTTATGCCTCAACTCTCATGCGCGAGGGACGAATTTATATTTCGGCAGAACGCGTAGGTAATGATACTTGTGCCGGACAGAGCATTCGGTTAATGCAAGAAGCTCCCGTCCATGATACCCGCATGGAAAACCATGTCTTGAAAATTGCTCAAAAAGCAGTCGTGCCAACATTGCTACTTGGTGGAGCCGTGTTTGCCGTAACTCGTAACCCAGCAAGAGCAGCCAGCGTCTTAACTCTAGACTTTGCTACTGGTATTCGTGTATCAGTGCCGACAACGGTTTTGGCAGCACTTACTTATGCAGCACGGCGTGGTGTTCTGATTCGTAGCGGACGAGCACTAGAAAAACTCGCAGAAGTTGACACAGTTGTGTTTGATAAAACAGGCACACTAACTAAGGGTGAAGTGGCAGTTGTTGGTGTCGCAAGTCTCAATGAAGCAACATCAATCACACGAGTGCTAGAACTTGCTGCAGCTGCTGAGCAGCGTCTGAGTCACCCAGTAGCAGAGGCGATTGTACGCTATGCTCAAGAACAAGGAGTAGAAGCCCCTTCCCGTAGCAAATGGGACTATCAACTTGGTTTGGGTGTTCGCGCAGAGATTGACGGGGAAACTGTTTACGTGGGTAGTGAGCGCTATCTGCGTCAAGAAGGCGTTGAGATGAATCTCAATGGGTACCAAAAGCAGACAACTTCAGCAATTTATGTTGCTAGCAATGGTCAACTTCAAGGTATAATAGAGTATAGTGACATACCCCGCCCAGAAAGCCGAGAAGTTATCACAGCGCTGTTAACAGTCGAAGGTGTGGAAGTCCACATGCTGACTGGGGATAATAAACGAACTGCTAGCGCTGTAGCTTCTCAATTGGGAATTCCTCCAACGCACACCCACGCAGAAGCTTTTCCTGAGCAGAAAGCAACTGTTGTCCGTGAACTGCACGAACAAGGTAAGACAGTTGCGTTTGTGGGCGATGGAATCAATGATTCGCCAGCTTTAGCCTATGCTGATGTTTCCGTTTCCTTCGCCAACGGTTCTGACATCGCTCGCGAAACAGCAGACGTAGTACTAATGCAGAATGACTTGCATGGTTTGTTGGAGGCGATTGAAATTGCCCGCAATGCTAGGCAATTGATTCACCAAAACACAGGTCTGATTGCTGTTCCTAACATAGCAGCATTAGTAACGGCAGTTTTGTTTGGTCTTAACCCCCTAGCAGCGACGATGGTTAACAATGGCTCAACAGTCGTTGCGGGAGTTAACGGTTTGCGCCCAATTTTCAAAAGCCGCAAACAAAAAACTCTACCATCAGCAAGATGAGATAGCTGTCCTAACGACAGTACACTGAACAACTTTGTAAAATTTTTCAGATCACAGGAGCAAAATAATCATGGCACCTAAAATCACTGATTTTGTTGAAGACGCTGGCGCACCTGGAATTATAGCCAGTATTGGAGCAGTTCTGCTAGCACCTGTCGTCATTCCAGTTGTCGCAGGTATTGGTAAACCCATTGCCAAATCACTCATCAAGGGTGGACTTGTTCTTTTTGAAAAAAGCAAGGGAGCCGTTGCAGAACTTGGCGAAAATTGGGAGGACATGGTAGCTGAAGCAAGAGCAGAACTTGCTGAAGGAAGACAGCTACCAGCAGTAGATGTTGCTGGTTCTCCTGTTGACAATACGCTCGATAATGGTGCATAGTTTTCGGTTCATTTCGTGTTCCTTGGCTGAGCCAGGGAACACCCAAGGAAATTCGTAGTTCTTAACAGTTATCAGTTATCAGTTATCAGTTACCAGTTATCAGGTATGAAACGGACTCGTCCACCTCTTGTTTACTGTTCCCTGTTCCCTGTTCCCTGTTCCCTGTTCTACGAATTACGAATTCCTAAATTAGGAGGGTAATTACGTGTCAAAAAATGGTTATATTAATCTCACCGATATGCCAAAAGTTATTGCTGAAAAACCTATAAAAAAAGCTTTTCAACCAATATCTACGCGGATTGTCAGCTCTACCCCAGGAAGGCTGCGTTTGAGAATTGCACAACCTCACCGTCAATCTGGAGAAATGCAACGGATTGCTAATGCGCTGCAAGCAAATCCAAATATTAATCAGGTGCGGACTAACATCCAAAATGGCAGTATCATCATAAATCACGATGGTGAGCATGGAAGTCTTGACAATGTTTACGCGACATTGCGCGATTTAGGTATTATTTTTGGTGATGTTGCATTAGGAAAATCTGACGCAGCAGCAGAAGTATCAAATGCAGTTGTTGACTTAAATAAGCGAGTTAGACAAGCGACAAATAATGCCGTTGATTTGCGCTTTCTTTTTCCTTTAGGATTAGGTATGTTTTCTATTCGGCAGTTAGTGACTAGGGGGTTGCAATTAGAAATTATTCCTTGGTATGTGTTGGCTTGGTACGCTTTTGATAGTTTTATAAAACTGCACGCTATAAGTCAAGTACAGTCAAGTAAGGAGTGATATGATGTCCGGCTAATTGCTTATAAATCACGGATGACCCCACCCCGGTTCCCTCGTTCCTATGCTCTGCATGGGAATGCCTCAAAGGAGGCTGCGCCTCCCAATGATTATTATATTGAGGCGGAGCCTCAAGTTATGCATTCCTTGGCTCTGCCAAGGAACGAGGAAAGTGAGTAGAGTCGTCACCCTACGTTGGATTCGCGTTCATTACTATCTGACTGCAGCACAACTACTAGCTGGTGCTGGCTGCGATCGCTGTGGACCTGTTTTGGTGGGGTCATAACCTACCAGCAACACCTCACCTTTTTCGTTATATATCCATCCTCGGGCTGGTATTATCTCTTTGACAGGTGGCTTTTGAGATGGCTGCTTTTGTGTTGCACTTGTTGAACTTACCGTACTGGCAACAGGCTTAACTAAATCAACCCGCACATTGTCACTACTGAGGATTTTCTTTGGATCAGTTGGAATTCCCCCACGTCCTACGATGGTGAAACTGCTACCAAAACCTTTGATACAGGGATTTTGGGCAATCTGCTGTGCGGGGTCGATGACAGTTTCTGTCAATTCAAATAATCCACGGGTGGGGTCAACATCTGGAGTGATAATATTAACAGTACCACTCAAGTTTGGATTGTTTTGAGAAATAGCTGTGATGTCATTCGTAGGTAAGTTTCTTGGGTCTAGTTGAGCGGGATCTGTGGTATTCAAACGTTGTTCAAGTTCTTGTCGGCTTAGAGGAGTTATGCCAAAAAGACCTTGAGTGTTAATTGTCACTTTACCACCGCTACCGTTGAATGCATTGGCAGTGATGTCACTATTTTCACCAGGGAAAGCGACGATTAATGGAGAGTTAATCGTGATGTTACCGCCATCTCCGCCAGCACCTGCTAGACCTGCACTGGTGGAGATATTACTGTTACGGCGTAAGAGTAAGAAGTCTTGGACTCCTAGAATGATGTTTCCACCGTTACCTGATGTGCTGGTAGCTGTAAGACTTCCTTGATTATCTAGGCTGATAGAGCGTGCGTTGATTTCTAGTTGACCTGCGGGCTTTGTGTTTTCACTACTCACGGTGACTGTACCGCTATCCCTGACAATTAACTTGCCAGTATCGATTCTCAAGCTTCCCCCACTACCTGTACTTGTTGAGGTCGCCCCAGCACTGATTGTACTTGTTCTCAACCTACCGTTTAGTGATGTTCCAAAAACTTCTACAGATTCCTTCGCACGAATTTGCAATGTCCCTGCATCGCCTTCACCTTGAGTAAAAGTTGTTACTATCCCTCCATCTCTAATCCGCAAGCGATCGGTTTCAATCGTTAAATTGCCTGCGTTACCTTTGGGCTGGTCTACAGTTTGAGGAGCTATTTGAACACCAGCAAATATGCCCGTACTGTAGAAGTTATATTTAGGTGTCTCAAACACGTCCACGTCATCGGCTTTGATGAATAAATTGCCAGCATCGCCTTGACCGAAGGTAGCAACTTGCACTTTGCTGCCATCACTGACACTTAAACGTCCTGTTTTAATGGTCAGGTTACCGCCGCGACCCTCACCTTTTAAGTCTACCTGAGCAAGTAAGCCGCCAGGAAACCCCTTTTCGTTGCCAGGAATCTCTCCGCTCAGTTCTACGGAATCGGTAGCGAGAACTGTGAGATTTCCCGCATCTCCTTTGCCAAAAGTTGAAGCTCCTACTTGGGCGTTTCTGACAACCAACTTTTTCGTATCGATGGTTAAATCTCCGCCCTTACCTATGCCTCCTGATTCTAGGTTAGCCTGCAGAGAAGTTGTAGTCTGGTTAAGTTTTTCCGTGCCTAAAACTTCTACTAATTCATCAGCTTTAATCGTCAGATTTCCTGCATTTCCTTGACCGAAAATCAAAGTGCCGATTCGTGCGCCATCACTGACTCTTAATTTTTGAGTTTCAATGGTTAAGTTTCCTGAGTTACCTACTGCCTCAGAGTCTACGTAATTGAAAACAAAGCTATTTGCAACTGTTGTTGTCCCGCTAGCTTTCAGTGTGATATCTCCCACCTGACTACCAACTGACCCCAAACCTTGGTTTATTCCCGCATACAAGGCACTTCCTCCCGAAATATCTAAATTCCGGGCGTTGACTGCAATACTACCACCTCCACCAGCACTTACATCAACAATCGCACCATTAGTAAGCGATACATCACCGAGTTGTACTCCCACAGGAAAATTCAAGCTCCCATCAGTATTTAGTCCCACCGTTCCCGGTGTAGATAATCCTCCTAGCTCAACTCGTCCCCCTGGTGCAAGCAGATCAGGACCATCTAAGCTGAGGTTACCGCCTACCAATGTAATGGTCTTTCCTTCAGGTACCTCAAGAGTAGGATATTGAGTCGGCGTGGATTTTGTGGTGATATTTTGCGGATTATCCCGAAATCCCAAGCCAATCGGAACATTTATAGTTAACAACGGTGGTGCTTGAGGGTCAGTTGCACTAAACTCAAACCCATTGTCAAACACAAAACTATTCGCCGTACTCCCCAAAAATGAACCACCAATTTGCAAACGCGCATTTGGTCCAAAAATAATCCCGGCTGGATTGAGTAAAAATAAGTTAGCTGCGCCATTGGCTTTAATCAAGCCATCAATCGTTGAGATAGAACCACCCGTGACTCGACTGATAATGTTTTGTATATTGGCTGCATTGTTAAAGCTAGCCGAACCACCTGTGGGAATAGAAAATTCTTTGAAGCTGTGAAAAAGGTTTCCTCCTCTTGTTGTCCCATCATTGATGTTGAAATTTTTGCCATCAGGAGTGATAACTGTGGTGGATACAGTTCCATCAGAAGTCACTTGTTGGGCTGTGACTGTATTTATAGAAGTCAAAATAGAAGTTAAACTCCCTATGATGCATAGGGGTAAGGTGAATAGAAAGAGCGAATGCGCTTTACGGATGCTAGGCGATGCTGAAAACGAGACGCTACCCGAACGCCAATCATGTTTCATAAATTTAAAATTTCAAATGGCTGTTTCTCTTCTCAAAAAAGATTCTAAGTGAAAGGCTGTTTCTTAAGAAATCAAAGTTAATTAATTTACATAATTAGCAGGCGTGAGGATGATTGCAGGTTGGGCATCGAATGACTCAAAACTCCCTCGAAACCTCACCCTGCCCTATCGGGCATCCCTCTCCTTATCAAGGAGAGGGAAAGATTTTGGCGTAGCTAAAAGCGAGGGGAGGTTTTGGCAAGAGCCAAAGCCGGGGTGGGGTTCCGACGTGAAAAGCGCTATAAAAAACCTCAACGTGAGGTTGCTCTAGCGTCTCTGAATCTTTGATAACGCGGTTGTCTCTCTTGGGGAGCCGCCATCAGTAAAACTTTTTCCAACAGCCAAGGAGCAATGCGGTTGCACCACACGGCTACATGACTTTGCCATCCTACTAAGATTTCTGGTGAATCTCTTTGTAGTCCGGTTATAAGTGCCTGAGCCACTTTCTGGGGAGTTATGGGTACCACCCACCGAAACCACTCTAACTCTCGCACCATATCAGTGTCGGTTAGGGATGGTAACAAGGCTACAACTCGGATGTTGTGTTTGCTTAGCTCACCGCGTAGGGCTTGAGTGAACCCCACAATTGCAAACTTAGTGGCTGAATAGGTTGCCATAGTTGGTGCAGCTACTTTGCCCATCAAACTAGAAACGTTAACGATTGTTCCTGAGCCTTGTGCTACCATGCGTCGGGCAACTAGACGAGTCATGGTATACATTCCGATTAAATTGACGTTTATCTCTACCTGCACATTTGGCAGTCGAGACTTTAAGAATGGTGCTTGATGTGCAACTCCAGCACAGTTGACAAGTAGATCAATTGGTCCATGATCTCGCCAAGCTTGGGCGATCGCAATATTCACTTCCACCACTTCAGACAAATCCAAAGGCAGGATAACAGCTTCCACACCAAGCATCTTTATCTCAGAGGCTACTTCAGCTAAACAAGCACTGTCTCGTGCTACCAACAACAAGCGTTTTATTCCTTGCCTTGCTAATTCAAAGGCGATCGCCCGCCCAATACCACGTGAAGCCCCAGTAACAAGAGCCGTCTTTCCTTGAATATTCATCACAAAAACCTCCGCGCGTTAAATCAGTCAACAGTGAACAGTTATCAAGATTTCAAACGACAACAAGTACTGATAACTGGTAACTGATAACTGGTTGAACTAAACCGTTGCAGTAAGAAAGCTTGTCTTACCGCATTCTTTGAGAAAAACTTTGGGTATGTCTTTAGTCAGATTTCAGTAAAGTTTGAGTTGGACTGGCAATACGTAAAGTCAAGCAAATTAAGCAACCTCTGAAGTCGTCCTTAGTGTAGCCAAACAAGCAACAAAGATATTTCTTAGCTCGGAAAGCGGGAAAATTGGTGTAAAGCAGTCAGAGAAATATCTTTTGGACAATACTAGAATCAGTGAATCAGTGAAAAGCCAAGATTGACGTGTAGCATGGATGGCACCTCTTTTAGATACAAGTGTCTACCAGAACCAACTTTATATGCATACGCTAGCAGGGGGATCAACTACCTGCAACATTTATTAACAAGAATGCTTAAGTTTTACTTAACTTTACAAAGCTCTCAGAAACCACGAAAGAGCAAGAGTGCTTTATCCTTGGTTTTAGTAACTTCTGAATGAGGAACCACAAGACTATGAAAAAGCTTATTAATAAACCGGAAGACTTTGTACGCGAAAGTTTACAGGGTATGGCTGCGGCTCACCCGGATTTGATTCAAGTAAATTATGAGCCTGCTTTTGTCTATCGAGCCGATGCACCTATACAAGGTAAAGTAGCAATTATTTCTGGTGGTGGGAGTGGTCACGAACCAATGCACGCTGGATTTGTGGGGATGGGAATGTTGGATGCTGCTTGTCCGGGAGAGGTTTTCACTTCTCCTACCCCAGACCAAATGTTGTCAGCGGCAAAGAGAGTAGATGGTGGTGCTGGTATTCTTTATATCGTTAAGAACTACAGCGGCGATATCATGAACTTTGAGATGGCAACGGAGTTAGCTCGTAGTGAGGGTATCCGGGTATTAAGTATTTTAATAGATGATGATGTGGCAGTGAAGGACAGCCTATATACTCAGGGACGCCGTGGTGTGGGCACAACAGTGCTAGCAGAAAAAATTTGTGGTGCAGCGGCACAGCAGGGGTATGATTTGCGTTTCATTTCACATTTGTGTCGTTATGTCAATTTAAATGGTCGGAGTATGGGGATGGCGCTGACTTCCTGCACGGTACCTGCGCGCATGACGCCTACTTTTGAATTAGGCGATCGCGAAATCGAAATGGGTATCGGTATCCACGGTGAACCAGGACGCAAACGCATGAACCTGAAATCAGCCGATGAGATAACTGAAATGCTGGCGCTATCAATTATCGAGGATGCACCTTACACCCGGACAGTGCGCGAGTGGGATGAAGAAAAAGACGAGTGGGTGGATGTGGAATTGATTGATCCGGTTTTTCAGCAAGGTGATAAAGTATTAGCTTTTGTTAACAGTATGGGGGGTACTCCCATTTCCGAACTTTATATCATCTACCGCAAACTAGCTGAAATCTGCGAAAAGAAGGGACTGCAAATTGTGCGAAACTTGATTGGTCCTTACATCACTTCTTTGGATATGCAAGGTTGTTCGATTACACTGTTGAAGTTGGATGATGAGCTTACCCGGTTATGGGATGCACCTGTAAAGACACCAAGTCTGCGGTGGGGAGTGTGATGTATGGTGACAAAAGAGCAGATTTTACGATGGTTGCAAACATTTGCAACGCAGATAGAGCAAAATAAAGATTATTTGACAGAATTAGATGCGGCGATAGGTGATGCTGATCATGGGATCAATATGGAGCGTGGTTTCAAAAAGGCGATCGCTCAGTTACCGACTGTTGCAGATAAAGATATTGGTAGTATTTTGAAAACGGTGAGCATGACTCTCATTTCCTCAATCGGCGGTGCAAGTGGTCCTCTTTATGGGACTTTCTTTCTACGAGCAAGTACAGCTGTGGCTGGAAAGGAAGAACTCACTGTTGAGGATATGCTTGGAATGTTCAAAGCAGGATTAGATGGTGTGCTTGGACGTGGTAAAGCACAACTTGGCGACAAAACGATGATAGATGTCCTCTCTCCCGCAGTGAGTGCTTTTCAACAAGCTGTGACTGAGGGGAAGGGTACATTGGAAGCAATGCAACGCGCTGTAGCAGCAGCAGAACAGGGGGTGAAAGATACGACACCGATGATTGCCAAAAAGGGACGGGCTAGTTATTTGGGAGAACGTAGTATAGGACATCAAGATCCAGGGGCGACTTCTTGTTATTGGATGCTGAAGAGTTTGTTAGAAACACTTGCAAGTTCTAATGATGAGGCGGTAGGCTAGTTCAACGCTTGTAATGATGAAATTCATGTTCTAAATGCTGCCGAAGGTGACACCCTGTTGTTTAAGCCACTTGCGGTAAGCTACAGAGTAGCGTAGACGCTGCATCGGCTTGTCGCAAGACATCGCTTGGCAAATGGACTTCTGCTTGCAAGTCCAAAGGCAGGCGTTTTGGTCGCTGCGATTCTACAACGGCAATGTCTTGACTGATAATCTCGTCTTGCATAGCTAGAAATGCTTGATCTCAAAGAGCAAGGCATTATTGTTGGTTAAGGAGTTATGGGTTCCGTCCCCGTGTCTATAATTTCCTCTTGCGGTCGTAACCTATCTACAGACCTTCCGTTTGGATCTTCTCTCTCTCTTTTCCTTTGCTCGTATTGAAGAGGTCTCTTTCTATTCCTTTGCATCTTTTGAATAGCAAGATCACAGGCTTGAAACTCTTCACGAGTTAACTCCCTTGTCAATCCATATATTTTATTACACTGCTCAGTTCCGTAATTATACTGTTTATCATCATGGTCTGCTTTTGCTCCTTGCACACCCATAATCATAGATAAAGCTGTTCCGGCTAATAGAACAATGCAACCTTTTTTCACTAATTTAGACATATACAAATCCTCTGAAAATACACCGCAATATAGAGTTTGAAATTTTAATTAAATAGCCACACTGTATATATTTAGGTGCAAGTCACTGTAACTTATGCAATTATTCAGTCCATCTACAATAAAACGTTGAAAAATACTTTTATATCGCCCTAAAGACGTTTAAATGCTTAAGAACCAGTATAATCTACCACAAAACCTCTAACCCGCCTTGTAGCGCCTTCTAAACATCGCTAATAGAATTACACTGTGTTGCGT
>NZ_QMEB01000128.1 GCF_012912135.1 Brasilonema bromeliae SPC951
CCTTACGGTAATCTTCGGGCGGGAAAGGAGTAGAACCGACTAGCTCATACCCATGCCCTAACAACGTTCCTTCTACAGTTCTTTCCAAGACGTTGCCAGACTGATTTGCTCTGCCACCTTGAGTCATTGCTCTCCAAATCTTGAAAAGGAAAAGTTGACTATAAATTATAGCTTTTATTTTAAGAATAATTTACTTTTGGCTGCAACATTTGAGAATTATTGAACTCTGCAACTCTTCCTTTGTGCCCCATTACCCTCCTCTATTCCCCAATAGATGGAGAGAAGAGAAGGGTGACGTGGGTTATTGGGAAAGAGAATAGCAGATTTTTGAATTAGAAGAAGGAATAGATTATCTATGTTTAACATTAAACAAATAGGATAAACTCTAGAAAATTGAATAACACTACCTTCTTGGTGGATACAATTCACTACAACTTTAGCCTACCTGTACTCCTGTACTACCGTTGCGGATAGCCCATGCAAGTTCTAACATTTGAGTCCAGCGCTTTTGTAGCTGTTTGGGGGTACATTTGATTGCTCTGGCGATCGCTTGATCACTGTGTTTTGCTGTTTTGAGCTGCAAAATTTGCTGTTGTTGTTCAGAAAGTTGGCTCACAAATATTTCCCACTGTTGGGAGGATAAACCCAATTTTTGTTCTAGCCCTGCGCCTAACCATTGATGTACCAACTGCCACTGGTGTTGCTTGGCAAACTTTTCTACATGATACTTAAAACGCTGTTGTAGATAATCGCGCTGGCGGGTGGTTAAACCGAGAATTTGGTCAATTTCTGGTGCTGAGAGATCCTGTAGTTTTAAGGATAGATAATCTATGCAGTCAGATTGACCGTGAGCTTCTAAATATTTTACTAATTCTGAGATGACGCGATCGCGCTCAGAATCTTCAGCAGGATCAAACTGAGATTGTGCTGTCATCTGAGAGCGAACTTGTTGAACGGCGGAGTGACGCTGATAAGATTCTGCCTCTTCGGTTTTAGCAGACTCAACAGCTTGTTCAATATCTACAGTGGTTTCTTGAGGTAAACGACGAGCAAAACTTTGAGCACGTAATATAACCAACTGTTGATTACCTCCAGGCAGATTGATGCGACGTTTGGCATATTGTTCTGTAAACGCCATATATTCTGCGAGTTCTAGTTGAGTACGCGGGGTATAATCCTCAGGAAGTTCGTTTTCGCGCCGGAAAGCTTTGATAGCTTCCAGATAAAATGCTTGTAGGAAATCTTCAATCAAGTTGTAACGAGCTTCAAACCCTAACTCAGAACTTGATGTGATAATGTGGCGGTAAACCATTGCCCCCAATTGGCTATGTAATTCTACGCGACCTTTTTTTGAACCCAATTGATAGTAACGCAGGCATTTTTGCGAACGATGCCTTGCCAAATTTAACAGCCAAGACTTAATTTGTCCTGATGTTTGGATGCGGGAACTTTTATTGCAGATGCGTTCCACTTCTTTTGCTATGCGCTTTGCTATGGCTTGCACCGACGTAGGTGTTGTTTTCACCTGAGGTTGCATTTCGTTGCACAGCAGCTGCACGAGAGCATCACTATTACAAGCTTGCAATTGTTCCGTCGAAACGTAATGGTTTAAAGAAGGTGTGGATGTGGGTAGGTTGGGAAGATTTGGTTTCATGACTTTTCTAGAAGTGGTATTGCACCGTACGACAATGCTCAGACTGCACTACCAAGGCACGCCCCAGTAGGCAAATCTCTTTCATGATTTTCATCTATGAAGAGTCGCCGTCAGCATTGCTCACACAATATGACTGTAAAACAACCGAAAAAGTTACAGTGTTAGCGGTGTGTCGGTTTTTTCACAAGCCACTCAAAAGCGACAGATACATGGATATCCACCATGATCCCCGAGTATCCCAAACCCTTACTGCTCCAAGATTTTTCACACTTTCAATCATACCTAGCCCCAATGTTGTAGGTATGACAATCTAAAAACTGGAGTCATTTATACTCTGTTTTCTGGAATTGACGACTGGGAGCGTGAAGTTTAATATTTATACCCATGCAGCGACTTTTTCCCAGCCTAAACCCTGCCGCACAATCATTGGTCTTTCTCCTGTCATATCCAAAATGGTAGAAACTTCATAGTTAGGTTCCTCCCCAGTGTCAACAATCACATCTACCAATCTGTCCAAACGATCAAATAATTCTATTCGGGATAAGTAAGCTTGTGGTTCTTTGCCATTATACTCATCATCTATGTCATCATCCGGTGGTAAATGTGCTGAAGTCGAAATAATTGGGTTTGCCAGCGCTGACAATAAAGCTATACACATAGTATGATTTGGCACTCTAATTCCAGTTGTTTTCCGCTTGGGACTTTGTACCAGTCGTGGCACTAACTTGGTTGCAGGTAACAAAAATGTATACGGTCCTGGGATTAGGCTTTTCATCATCCGATAAGCAGTATCGCTTACATAAGCATAAGTCGCTACATTAGAGAGCGAGGGACATAAAAATGTCAGTGGTTTGTCATTTGCCAACTGTTTGATTTGCCGTACTCGCTCCACTGCTGATTTAGCATTTAAATCACAACCAATAGCATAAACTGTATCCGTGGGATAAAGCATCACTGCGCCACGTTGCAGTTCTGCTTGTATTTCCTCTATACGCCGGACTTGGGGATTATCAGGATGAACTTGGAAAATTTTTGCCATAGAAATGAAAAAGAAAGTCAGTAGTTGGTAGTTAGTGGTATTTTTAGCACTTAACAACTCGCAACTAACAAACAATTAATAATTAATGACTCATTATGACGAAAATCGCTTATCTTCAATGTCCGACGGGTATTTCCGGTGATATGTGTCTGGGATCTGTGGTTAGTCTGGGTGTTCCCTTAGAGTATTTAACTGAAAAACTCAATCGGTTAGGGATTGAGCATGAGTATCAATTGAGAGCAGAACTTGTTCACCGTAACACTCAACAGGCTACCAAAGTTCATGTGGATTTACTAGACCAACATCATCACCACCACCATGAACACAATCACCATCACGGACGCCACTTGCCAGAAATTGAGCAGATGATTCAAAAAGCTGGGCTACCATCACGAGCAGAAGCTTGGAGTTTGGCAGTATTCCAACAGCTAGCAGTCGCAGAAGGGGCAGTACACGGTATTGCGCCAGAAAAAGTTCATTTTCATGAAGTGGGTGCTGTTGATGCCATTGTCGATATTGTTGGCACTTGTTTGGGTTTAGATTGGTTGGGTATCGAGAGCAATCATCAAGGATTACCTTTATTGTTCTGTTCACCGCTACCTACTGGTGGGGGAATAGTGCGGGCGGCGCACGGTCAGATGGCTGTACCAGTACCAGCAGTTTTGAAGTTATGGGAAATGCGCGGGTGTCCAGTCTATAGTAACGGTATCGAACGAGAAATGGTAACACCAACCGGAGCTGCCATTGCAACAACTCTTGCCGTAGACTTTGGTTCTCCACCCCCAATGACCATCAAACAAATAGGATTGGGTGCTGGTTCAAGTCATCTACCTATTCCGAATATTCTACGCCTGTGGCTGGGTGAAGCAACGAATGTCACAGATAAATTAAGTGTGGGTTTCACAGATAATTCATCCGCTACAAAATCAATTGCCAGTGATACTAGTCCAGCTTTGGAAACTGTCTCAGTTTTAGAAACTCAAATTGATGACTTGAGTCCACAAGCAATAGGTTATGTGTTTGAGGCATTATTTACCGCTGGTGCTTTAGATGTCTTCACCCAGTTTGTAGGTATGAAAAAATCTCGTCCAGGAATTTTGCTGAGTGTGATTTGTCATCCAGAAAATCTACACAGCTGTGAAGCCGTTTTATTTCGCGAAACCACCACTTTGGGAATTCGTCGTTCAACTCAACAACGCGCCACTCTCCAACGAGAAATTCAACAAGTAGAAACTGAATATGGTGTTGTGCGCGTCAAAGTCGCATGGACAGGACAAGCAAACGAAAAAGCGATAACTAACGTCCAACCAGAATACGAAGACTGCGCAGAACTTGCGCGAAAACACAATATCCCTTGGCGAGAAATTCAGCGGCTAGGGCTACAGAATTGGTACGCGCAAACAGCGACAGCTATTAGCGACTAATCCCTTTGGCGGACTAAATAACAAAAAAGCCCGCCTAGGCGGGCTTAGTTCGTGAAGCCCCAGACTCCCAGTCTGTGGGCACATAACAGCACGCTATTGCTAGTTAATTAACAGCATCTTTGATGGCATCACCAGCCTTTTCCAACAAGTTCTCAGTGTTTTCAGCCGCCTCTTGACCTTTCTCAGCAACAGTGGTCTTAGCATCTGTTAAGTTTGTGCTCACTGAATTGCCAGCATCTTCAGCAGAACGCTGAACGTTATTGACTGCACCCTGAGCAGCATCGCTGGTGTTTGCTTTGATATTTTCAATTCCTTGCTTGGTTCCTTGAACCAAATCCTCAGCAGTACCTTGAGCTTTTTCTTTAATATTTTCAGCACCTTCCTGAAGATTTCTGCCTACTTCTCCTCTATCTTCAACCACGCGGCGAATATTTTCTGCTGGGTTACTCGAACTGTTCTGGATGTTTCGTTCCGCATTTTCTTTGAGAGCTTCAGCCTGAGCTTTTACTTTAGCTTTGTTGGTTCTAGGGTCAACATCACTAAAGTTATTCATCCCACCTTCATTGGGAGAAAGCACATTAGTTCCTTTTGGAACGTATGTTTCAGAATTAGGAGGTGCAGATTGCTCTCCTACAGTTTGACGAGGCGTTGTTGCAGCTACAGAACTACAAGCTTGTGTAAAAAACAGGATCATTCCTGCCGCAACAACTGTTAGAAGTTTGATTGGGCGAATGTTTTTCAGCAAAGCAATAACTTTTTTCACAGTGCGACTCCTTTTGTTTGTATGACAAAGTCAAACATTAACCAAGAACTAACTCACTACTTTTATATCTTGGATTTACTCCAAATTTGCAATCCCAAACACGGTTTCTATTTGTTTACTGCTGGATTGCGTTGCAATTCAGGTCTATTACTAGCTTCATCTGCCTTGTCTTTCAAAAAGCCTGAAGCTTCCTGAATTGCTTCCCCAACAGTTTCAAGTCTGTTTTGAATTCGCTCGCCTACATCAGATTGACGCTGATTTAAACCACCTGGTTCAGGCTGCCCTATGTTTTTCTGAGTTTTGATGGGCAATTCTGCTTCCTTGTAAGCTCTCCCTTCTGGTGTTTCAGCACCTGGGTAAAGTTTCCCTTCTGTGTTGACACCAGAGGCAATTAGTAATTGTGAATTAAGCTGTGAGCTAGCTTGGTCGTGTCCAGACTTAGACATCTTCTCGTTGACATATTTATCCCCACCACTTTTATAGGGATTATTTGCACCACCAGCTTGCACAGCAGGATTATCTGGATTTGCTCCTTGAGTATTTGCTGCATTACCACAAGCCGTGCTTACTATCAACAACAGCCCAGCTAAAAAGACTGTCACAATCTGACGCAGCCGCAGTTTTTTTATAAAAGAAGTCAAACTGTTCACAAATTCCTCCTGTAAACTACAAAAAACTACAAACAAGAACAATATCTTCTAAATATCTGACCAACAATTTCTAACACTACAAAGGCAAGAACAAAGGATGCCTCTAGCAAAGGTCACATTTTGATTTATACTTATTTCCTCTTACTCTCTAACTTTCGAGAGATATAAGTTAGTATAATTAGCTTTTCATGTGCTTACGTTAATTCAGGTTAGTTGAAGTCGTGTATGAATATTTAGTTATCAATCTATGATCAAAAATATCAACTAGTAAAAAATATTAAGCCTGAAATTTTAAGAGTTTCTAGTATATTTCTTGAAACTAATTTGTCGAATAAAAAATACCGGCTGAATCATACGCTCGTGTAGTATTTCAGATATTTACATAAATTCACACAAGAGAGAGAAACTCATCAGTAAATATAAATAGTTTCTTGATTTCATGATATTTTTTGGCAAAATCGCTACAGAAACTTGACTAATCTATTAACAATTTTTGCGGGTCATCTTGGGATATATGGCTGATCTACCATATGATTTGATGTAGTCAGTCAGTAGGCAAATCTGTAAATTAAATTACCAAAATGATCAAGAAAATTTTACGCTGGCTAATTTTAGGTGGAACGTTATTTTTTCTGGTAAAAGCTTTTAAGGATAATTGGCAAGAAGTCGCTAGTATCCATATTGATGCAGCGGGATGGGCAATTTTGGCGATCGCCACAGGTGTCACATTACTCGCACACACTTGGGCAGGTTGGGTATGGACTTGGGTTCTTCGAGAATTAAATCAACCTGTCCACTCTTTCGAGTTCATTCAAGTTTACCTCAAAACAAATCTCGCTAAATATATACCAGGTAATATCTGGCATTACTACGGAAGAATTATAGCAGCAAAAAATGCCAATGTTTCTACTGGTGCAGCAACCCTGAGTGTATTGCTAGAACCTCTACTGATGGCAGCAGCTGCTTTAATTGTTGTTTTACTCAGTAGCCAATTTCTAACTGAAAAAACTACCATCATTATACTCATCGTACAACTACTAGGTTTATTAGGAGTGCTTTGTGTTTTACATCCCAAGTTTTTGAACAGAGCGACTCACCTATTGCAGCGTATAAAGGTAAAAAAGTCTGCTTCCAACACCGTACAAGCAGATCCTTGGAGTATAGAACGCTATCCCCTACGACCTTTACTCGGGGAATTGGGCTTTTTGGGACTACGTAGTGCAGGGTTTATGTTAACTTTGCTTAGCTTGAGTCCTTTAAACTTTAGTCAAATTCCTTTATTACTTGGTGCTTTTAGTTTCGCGTGGTTACTGGGGTTAGTGGTTCCAGGAGCACCTGGTGGGTTGGGTGTGTTTGAAGCTACAGCGATCGCACTCTTGCAGCAACATTTTCCAACTGCGGTAGTCCTGGGCGCAACTGGTCTGTATCGTTTGGTAAGCATTCTTGCTGAAACTGCTGGTGCTGGCTTATCCTGGCTCGACGAACGCCTTTTCCAGTCCTGAGTTTTCAGGAGCCAGCGCCATTTTCTTCTTGAATTCTGAATTTCATACCTACTCCCTCAGGAGCTAGGAACTGTGCGTATCATGCCCTACTGACATATAAGGCATATTCTGTTCGCGTAGCCTACCCGTAGGGCATATTTTGAATTCTGAATTCTGAATTTTGAATTTTGAATTTATAAATGGGGGTGGAGGGACTTGAACCCACACGACCGTTTAGGGTCAACGGATTTTCATTCTCCCGCAGCTTTCACTACTGCCTAGTAGGTTAAATAACCCAATAAGGCTTTGAGAATTGGACTCTCTCTTTACCCTCGACTTTACGTTAGGGTAGCTCCCGTCGAGTCTCTGCACCTTCCGCATTGATCATTCGTCATTTGTCGTTAGTCATTTGCTAGTAACAATTAACTAAGGACGAAGGACAAAAGACAAACTTGGCTTGGCTCAGGATTGCCATATCTATGATCAGATTTAGGTTTCCCTGAATTTGAGAGCAGTCACTTGCTGGATTTCTCCATCAAGGCTCAGTTATCTAAGTCCGTAGCGTCTACCATTCCGCCACACCCCCTGACATGTTTGGGAGTCAGTTGTGGAGGTAAAAAATAACCTCCTCATCTATTCCAGCATTAAATGCGTTATTTGTCCAATTTTGCACTTTTACGCTGGTAAATTTGAGATTCTTGAGTCGAAATTGAGGTTTTAGGTTTTCCTAACTTGCCTCTTACTTCATTGCCGCACCTTTTGGGTTTGCTAGTCGCTGACGCCGGAGTTATCCTCAAAGCAGCTTGCTCACCCTTACAGATGCTTGCTCAAGCATTTCTCGTGTGTGTTGTACAGCACTGGTTGTTTACTATAGCATAATTTTTAGAAAATAGATCAAAAAATAAAAGCAAAGGCAGAAATAATTTTCTCTATGTTTATTATTTAATCTTCGTTCCTCTATTAGGGCAACAATATTTCCAACAGCCAAGGCATTCAGCCTATTATGGAAAACAGATGCACCACATGGTCTTTTCTACTGAGAACCAAGAAATTATGGTTGTAGCGCTACTGTATCTGATTTTGGCTGGAGCTTATCTTTTGGTCTTACCAGCCGCTGTCCTGTTTTACTTAAACTTACGCTGGTATGTGGCTAGCTCTCTAGAACGTGCCTTTATGTACTTTTTGGTCTTCTTCTTCTTTCCGGGTTTGTTGCTCTTGTCGCCGTTTGTAAACTTGCGACCCCGACCGCGACAAATTGAAGTTTAACGAAATTGGTAGGTCATAACTCTCATGCGACGCATTGACGCTATCGGAATTGGCTTTGGCATTTTTGTTGCAGGTGGCTTGGCGTATGTCTTACTGAAACAGGTAGGCATAGATAGCTCGAAAGCTGGTATTTGGAGCCAAGTCTTATTATTTGTTGGTTTGATTGGCTGGTTGTTTACCTATGCTTTCCGTGCGGTGGGAAAAAAAATGACCTACCACAAACAACGGGAACAATATGAAGAAGCTTATTTGCAGAAGCGCTTGGAAGAACTCACTCCCGAAGAACTCGCAAAAATTCAAGCCGAGATAGAACAAGAACAATCCCAAGTGTAAATTTGTTCTTTGTCCTTTATTAGGAGCCACTGCGCCGGTAGTGGCTCCTAATCACAACTATTTGCCACCTTTGAACCTTTTAAACATCAGTACCGCAAGTTCTGCAGGAATTTGCGTCTGTGGAGATTCCTCTGGCGTATTGGTGAGCCAACGCGTTGGCAAAGCACACCGCCCTTGCAGCGAGGCGAAGACAGTTGGTAGTGCCGTCGAATCTCCCCCAAGTAAACAAAATATTTGTCTCAAAGCAGCGATGACGACAACTTGATATATGCTTAATAAGTTAAACCTGATTAACTCAAGCGAGGTAGATTAAAAAAGTTTAACAAGCGAGTTTTGTTACTTTCCTTGGTAGACAATTTCATAGATATCGTCTTGAATATATAAAGCAGATATCGAGTGGTGGGATGGTAAAAAACGATTCTACTCCATGGCTGATAATTTGGGTATGTATGATGTAACCAGTAGGGCAAAAGTTTTATGATGAGTGTGAGAGAGTGTCAGATATTAATCATTGTAGTTTCGTCGCAGTCTAGGGGAAAAGGCGATGAGTGAGAGCATGGCATTTATCGGCGGAGTCGCTGTCGCTGGACTTGCGGCTCTCGTGTTACTAAAAGGTACAGGAGGAAACTCTTTACCTAACTACACAGTTGGCTCACAACTACCAGCTGTGGTAGCACCTTCAGCAATGATGCCGCCAACTGCGACTTATCCTGGGCAGCCATATCCTAATCCAGTGCCAATCAGTCCAAACAACGAAGAAATGCGCGTACAGACGGAACGGCTGAAGTTGGAAAATGAAGGACTCAAGAATGAAAACAATGGTCTAAAAACCCAAGTCCAACAACTCCAGTCCCAAATCCAACAAGTTTATAACTACCAAGTCCAATTAAATCAGCAAAACCAACAACAAAATGCAGCGCAGTTACAGCACCAGTCTGAAAATCGTTGGTGGTCTTCTCCGGTTGTTTGGGCAGTAGGAGGTATGACTCTCACAGTAGGTGGTGGTATTGTGGTCGCTGGTGTCTTGGCTTTGTTCTCACCAAAAGACCGTCCAACTCGTACCGTACAAGTGATTCATCCTTATAACGGTCCCACTCCACCGCTTGCTCCTGTACGTCGCGCTGAGTTCCTCCCTCCTCGTACCGAAAGACGAGTTGAAGCACAAGAATACGATGATATGTATTAAAAGTTTCAGTGGGTAACAGTTAACACTGAGTCATAAACCCTATACTCATTAATCATAGGCTGTTAGATTAGTCTACCAATTTGTAGTGCTCAGATCGAAAACTATTTTTACCGCAGCGTTCTTGCTTTGGAGTTATCAAGGTGACATCCGTCGTGAGAATGCTCTGGATTTGGAAGACAAATAAGGCCGCTTAATTTTAGGAATACGACGTCTTTATGTTTACTATCGAGCATAGTCAGTCGTATTCATACAAAACAAAAAGGTCAAGACTGTTGTATAACCCACGTTCCGCACCTTGAACTGTCACACAGCATAATTATTTAGAATAAATCATTTTCAGAGTCATTAATTATGCCTTTATACTGAGATGAATGTTTTTTGAAATACATTTAATCAGTACGTTGAGTATTTTAGATAGCATCCTTGCATCTTTAAAAACAGTAAAAACCTTTAACAGCCCGTTGAGGGTGCGGAAGATGGGATATCGCACTACTGAAGAGAAAGCCAACTCAATATAAAAATTTTCAGATGTTCTATATATAAAAAAATTGAAAGTTAATTGCGGCGTTGCATATTTGCGGGATAATTTTATTTTGTTTGCGCCCTTGAAAACTTATTTCTTCGCGAGGGACAGTTCGTACCCTTGGGAAAACCGTTTGGGTATCTCCTGCACAAGACGCTGCGCTTACACTAGTCGCCTAGTAGGTCGGGAAACAAGGACTGCATAGCACTGAATTTACTGCACGCGCTTACGAGAGCCAGGGCGCACTGACTCTGTATGGGGGCGTTGCCTTCTTTTAGGGATTCAGACTTCATCCCGTCTTTGTACGCCTAATTAGCTATTATTATTTTATTTTGTTTTCGTCTTTTGCCTGAAAACTAGATTCTCAAATCCCAATGCAAACAACTCCGCTTATCAGTTCGGTGCTCACTGGTGCCTTACTATTATCCTCTTTATTATCCTTTGGAGGAAAAATAGCTCAGGCACAACGAGCGCCGCGTCCTGTCTCTCTGCTGACGACTAAATGTGTTAACAGTGGATTTGGCAGTGTTAATCAGCAGGATCTTGATGTTTCTATAGGCAGAGCAGTTTATACTAGCAGGTTTTATCTAGGACCTGGCAACCGCTCTGCCTCAATAACTTGTAACATTAAGCCAGAAAAAAGTTCTAAACCTGGGTTTGAAACTCTCAATCTGGGTTTTGGAATGCGTGACAATGATACAAAAAGTCCAAGTGTTGAGGTTAAGATTTACTTAGATGGCAACCAAGCACAAACACGTACTGTTAGTCCGACACAGCAGGCTTCATTGACACTTGATGTTAATAATGCCAGCAACGTTGCCATAGAGGCTGTTTGTGCTAGTCCAAACCAATATTGTGACCGAGTTTACTTCTTCAACGCTGCTCTAGAGCGGCCAATTCCTCCCCCACCAACGAAAAAATAGCTTGGCAACCGGCAAGGGATCTACAGATAGATTGAGTATTAATTGCTAATCTTTAGCAGTTAGTAGTTAGTTATTAGTTTTTTGCTAACAACTAACTATTAACTGCTAACCAAAGACTATCAGTAACGAAGTGAAGTTTATTGATAGCTTTGATTACAAATGATTTCCCGGAGTTTTCTGTGGTTCTGAAGTTTCGATATTATCGAAATCATCTATCGTATCAAGTCCATAATCCTCACTGGAATTTTGATGTTCCAGTTTGGCTTTGTTTTGGTTGCTAGAATTGCCTAGTTGAGGAAGCTCTTGTTTTGCTAAATGGTCGGCAGCTTGTTGAAATAATGGCTCTACTTTGTTTCGCCAGTACTGAATATTGGGTAGTTTTTCTGGATGGTCTTTATAAGCTAATACCTTATCCCATTGTCCATCACCAAGGGCTGTGTCAACGTCTTTGAATAAAGCTTCCGCTTTAGACCAATCTTGCTGCCATTGGGATATCATTTCTGTTGTCTGTTTGACAGCAGTAGGATTTGCAGTCATTGTTTTTAACAGGGCGATCGCACCCTGTAAATCTCCCGATTCGTACTTCTGTTTTGCTTGTTCCACAACCTTTGAACCACCTTTATCCAAAGTGGCGGGCGTTGATTTGCTTGCTGATAAACTTTTTGATGTTTCTGATTGTTCCGACTCGGGTGATGATGACGTTGCTGCATCAACTACAGATTCTGTTTTTGGCTTGGGTGCAGGGCGAGCAGCAATAAGGTCACTATCATCCACTGTTTTGACTGCAGTCCCCTTGTCTCGCAGGCAAGAAACCCATTGTTCGTTGTTTTTGATAATTTCTGAGTTTGCCCAAGCTGTTTGTGTAGGGTCAAGTTTAATCTCTACCCAACCGCGTTTTGTTCGTCTGCCTGTTACCTCAAATTTAGTATCTTTATTAACAGCTTTGATAATAGAATCATCATTAATAGAAGTTGGCTCAGAACGGATATTAGAATTTTCCTGAACAACAGCTAAACAGTTTTCTGCTGAGTTCGTGTCATTAATAGCAAAATTAGAAGCAAAACCTTGAACATTTTTAACCACAGCTGGGGTCACAGCAGCAGCACCACCAACTAAAATTCCTATAATTACAAACTGTAATAAATCTGGTCTACTAGAACTTCTGGCGAGAGATTTGGGAGTTGCTGGTGCTAGTTGGAGAACTGGATTTGCCGGCGCAACGGCGATGGTTTTTTGACGAGACAGTGGAGATAAGGCTGATGAGGACTTAATTGGTTGGTGGCTAGAAGTCGTATTTGTATATTCCCTGGGCGTGTAGCTTGAGGAAAGTGACTGTAATGCTTGTAGTGCTTCTGATGCGCTCTGGAAACGGTCTTTGAAATGATAACGCACCATCTTGCTTAACACGGCTTCCAAGGCGTCGCTGACAGGAACTAAATGCTGCCAGAGGGTTTCTCCAGTGTTAGGATCTTCTTGGAAATCTACTGGTGCGACTCCTGTGAGCGCTTGAATAGCGATGATGCCCAGAGCATACATATCACTGTTGGGACGGGGTTTGCCTTGACCTTGTTCCGTGGGCATATAGCCAGGAGTCCCAATGGCTACAGTTGCAGAGTGATGAACTGCGGTAAATATTGGCGATCGCCCAGCATATCCCGCAGATCCTCGCAATTGTTTGACAGCCCCAAAATCTACGAGAACGAGTTTTTTATCTGAGGCGCGACGGATAATGTTATCTGGCTTGATATCGCGATGAATGACGCCTTGTCCGTGGACAAATTTCAGGATGTCCAGAACTTCCACCAACAATTCAATAACTTGGCTTTCACTCCACCGGTGATTGGGAACCAATTCGTCACCCAGAGGATGCCCTTCTATAAACTCTTGTACTAAATAAAATTCTTGATTTTCGTCGAAATAAGCCAAAAGCCGAGGAACTTGGTCATGATTGCCCAATTGTTCTAAGGTTTCAGCTTCACTCTGAAACAGCCGTTTGGCGGTGTCAAACATCTTAGCTTCCGAATTGGCAGGCTTAAGGTGCTTGACAACGCAAATCGGGTTCCCTGGTCGTTTTGTATCTTGGGCGATGTAAGTTTCACCAAATCCTCCTGTAGCAAGGATTCTAATAACTCGGTAACGATGATCTAGTAGCTTGCCTATCATATTCACTCCCCAGCGATAACACCCAATTTAAGAAAGGGTAATAAATATCTCCAATAATTTCTCAATGAAATCCGCTATCTTGAGAAAAGATTTAAATGTAAAACACAGTTTTTTAAAAAATACACATTGTTAATTTTTATTTCAATAGCCCTTGTCAATTCCAATGCCACCTAAAATTAATAACTCAGTAGCGTGGGATCAGGCGGAACTGCTCATGCAACCTGCTTTCATTCGCGTTATCGATAATATTCGCAAGCTGCTTGATGTATCTTCCTGGACGGGAACTTATCAAGATGTCCTGATTTGGCCTACTGGCACTACTGATGAGACGAAAGCAATAGTGACCCAGTTCCTGCAAGACTTGGAAGCTGCAACACCGGAGCAAGCTTTAGAAATCAGAGAAAAACTCTCCCGTCTGCCCATACCCCATCCAGGATATCATTTGTCTCTACAGCGTCAAGAGCAAACTGTCAATATTGATTTATGGGAATTGTGTTATCGCGTGTGTTTTAGTAACTACATTTCCGGGGATGATACAGCTGACATTGATACTGATTTAATAGATGAAAATGGTGATGTAGACTGGCAGAACTTGGATAATAAAGCGAAGGAATTAGTTGAACAGGTGTTTGCAAATTTACCGGAGTAACTTTGCTAAAACAGTTCTGAGGACTTTCTTTGCCATCTCAAAGAGAAGACGGTAAAAAATGTCCTCAGGTTTCCAAGATCTGAATTTACAAAAAAAGGTGTAGGGTGGGCATTGCAATGCCCACCCTAATGATGCCCCGTGACTAGCAGGCTAAGAGAAGAAGGGAAAGAAAATTAAGCAAAGCTTTTGCGGAATTACACTGGTTATCATTGAAGTCAGATGTGTCTAAATTATTTAGAGGCATATTTATGGAACCTGTCACCTTGTCAGCGGCTGCAATTATCGGTTTCGTTTTCACAAAAGTTTCAGAAACCCTGATTGGGAAAGCAACTGAAGCGGTAGTCATTCCTAAAATTAATGAACTACGCCAGAAAATCGTTTCTAAATTAGAAAAGATTAACGAGGCGAAAGTCGAGATAGAGAAACATGATAAAGGTTCTGAACCAAATTTGGAAGTACTTGAGAGTTTTTTTAAGGTTGCGATGCTAACAGATAAGCAATTTAAAGAAGAGGTTTCACATCTCGCCAATGAAATCAATCAAGAACTTGAAGCTGAGGGTAAAGGTTCCAATGTTATGAACGTTTATGGTGGCAAAGCTTATCAGCAAAATCACAACAAAGGAGAATTTTATAACGCTGAAACAATAACCATTCACAAGCATCCTTAACAGTCAGTTTAGGTTTGTGGGAAGCCAAAGAATCAGCTTCCCTATTTTGCAAAAACATGTTTGTCATTGCGAACGAAGCGACAGCGTAGTTAAGCAATCGCAAGATGTGAGCCTCTCACGGGCGCGATTAACACTCCCGCAAAATATGAAACAAGCACATTTTTATGATGTTTCTCAAAGCCTTACTGTATAACGGTTATAAAAGGTGCAAGTTAAGAGATTGCTTCGCTCCACTACGTTGCGCTCGCAATGACAATTCATCACCTGGATTTAATATAACTTACATATTTGGGATGCTCCGTTCTCGTCCGCCTAGGACTTGAAGTCCCAGGCTAATAGAGGAAGTCCATTTTTATGGACTGAAAAAACTAGAACTGATTTTTGAGTAACTTGAAACACCATTTCATAAAAGCCAAGCGTGGTTTCCTCGTCATCGTGCAAGCTCTCAGTTATAAAAACTCACTTGAATAGGAATATAAAATATGAATGTTTCTGGTGGTAAAGAGTTCGTTCAAACAGGTAATCAAGGTTATATGTATAATGCCGACAACATGGAGGTGCATCATCACCACGCCATCGATTCGGTAAAGCCTGAAAAAATAGATCCCATTGACTGGCGCAAAGTTTGCGATGCGATGCTGGAACATGAGCAAGAATCCCAGAGGGAAAGACGGAAAGTCACTGAGATGGAATATGAGCTGAATGTTCATGTACCACTGGGATTAGTGGAACGCAAACAACAGTCTCGCCGGGGTGTAGATGAAAATTGTCAGCTAAATGAGGTGTACGGGGTAGAGAAAGAAGCGATCGCCCAAATTTATCAACATGACGAGTTTCTCCAACAGGTGATTGAGCAAACTCCCACAGGAAAAAACAAGCACGTTGCGATTATTGGCGAACCAGGAGCAGGAAAAACGACTTTGTTGGGGGCGATAGCATCTTTCATCAAGTCACAAACTGAAAACTTCCCCATCTTTATTTCTCTGGCTAGTCTGGAAAAAAGGACGTTAGAAGAATATCTGCTCAACAGATGGCTCCCAGAAGCGATGAGATTATCTCATCCTGAAATTGTTGTCACCTCGCAAATTGAGCCGCAGATTCAGCAACAGCTGATCAAACGGTTCCAGCAGGGTGGGGTGTGGCTGCTGTTGGATGGTGTGGATGAGATGGGTTTTGATTCACCTGTTCGGGCGTTAGATACAATTCAAAAACAACTCACTTCCTGGCTGACTCAGGCGCGGGTGGTGCTCACTTGTCGGATGAATGTCTGGGATGCTAGCGTTAACAATCCGCTGAGTGGGTTTGACACGTATCGCACTCAGGATTTTGAGCCAGAGCAAATTGACGAATTTATTCAGAACTGGTTTGCTGATGCCAAAAATCCACAGCGAGGCGAACAACTACAAGCGAAATTAAAAGAAACCGGAAGAGAACGCATCCGTGAGTTAGTCAAAAATCCGCTGAGGTTGGCGCTATTGTGTCAGATTTTTTATCTCGATAAGCAAGCAGAATTGCCAAAAACCAAAGCAGGATTATACGACAGGTTCCGCCGCTATTTTTATGAGTGGAAACACAAGGAAGTCAAGAATCCGGAGGAATTGCACTTTTATCTGGGGAAATTAGCCGTAGCAGGAATCAACAGCCCAGCAAGATTTCGCTTGCGGGAGAGTCTTGCAAAAGAAATGGACGAAAAGCTGTTCAAATTAGCCTGTGATTTGGGTTGGCTAAATTTGGTAGATCGAGATTCCCAAACTGACGAAGCCGTTTATGCTTTCTTCCATCCCACGTTTCAAGAATATTTTGCAGCGTGTGCAATTCAGGATTGGGACTTTTTCTTACCCCGCGAACACAAAAATAAACCTGTAAAAGATAAATATAATCCAGACAAGTACAAGCCTTACCGCATTTTTGAACTGCAGTGGAAAGAGGTGATTTTGCTGTGGTTGGGGCGAGAGGATGAGAAGCTAAGCCAGCAGAAAGAGCAGTTTATCGAAGCGTTGATAAAGTTTAACGATGGGTGCAACAATTTTTTTTGGTATCGAGCTTACTTTTTAGCCGCAGCGGGGATTGCTGAGTTTAAGGATTATCCCCAAACAGATGCAATACTGGAAGAAATTGTTAAGTGGACGATTAGTCATGATTTTGCTAAAAAAGAAGCAATAGCTGCAATACAACAGACGGATCGCACAAAAGCAATCAAGGCTTTAGTTGAGTTAATCCAAAACTCTCAAGATGAAGAAACTCGTTGGGGAGCGGCATATAGCTTAGGGGAAATTGGCAAGGATAACCCAATTGCAATCAAGGCTTTAGTTGAGTTAATCCAAAACTCTCAAGATGAAGAAACTCGTAGGGGAGCGGCATATAGCTTATGGCCCTGTGCCGAAAATATGCCCTACCCTAAGTTTTATCAGCTTTGGCACGAGGGATAGGGTGGTGTTTTCAAGCGGTTGCTCAATTTTCCTAAACGCTTGCTCAGGCGGATAGGCAATAGTATCTAAAATAAAGTTATATGAACAAACCTGAAGAAGAACTGGAACTACATTTGCGATTCCGTGTAGTAGCGCTTTAGGGGAGATTGCTTCGTCCCACTTCGTTTCACTCGCAATGACAGGTATTACCTTTGATTGCAACTTGGTATGAGCGTGTGTTATAGCAGTTGTCATTTGGATGCAGTACGCTTTTTAACCCCACCCCTTACCCCTCACGCCAGGTGCTACAACGGGGGGAACCCCCGCAACGCACTGGCTCCCCTTGCTAAGGGG
>NZ_QMEB01000129.1:0-9510 GCF_012912135.1 Brasilonema bromeliae SPC951
CCCTTACACCCCTACCCCCTTACACCCCTAGTTCTTGACTCACCTTGAACTTAATGAGTGTATGTTTCGACATACGCTTGTCACTTTTAGAGCTTTTGGTTTAATCTCAAACCAACGGTAAAGCATTAGGTTGCGTTATGTCAGACCCTCACACTCCTCGTAAAAACGACCGTGCCCTAGAAAAAGCTCTCACTAACAAAATTATTGATGATTATTTTGATAGCTCAGAAAGCTGGCTGCGAGCCATTTTGCGCATGTGCATCTTCTCTTTGGGTCATTTAGATGGACAATCCGTGTTTGTCGTAGAATGTCCCAATCAAGCAGTAGCTAAGCGGTTGAGTCGAAAAACTCATCCTTTTAGAGGAATTGTTTACTATTTAACTGATAATCTTAACGCTGGCGATCGCTCTCTGTTTTGCTACCGAGACTCTTCTGAAGCTACTTGGCGTTGTTTTGACACCAGAACCAACACCTGGAGAACTTTGAGTCATCGACAAACACCAACAGCCCCTACTGACGGGTTATAAACCATCTTGTGCAGGGGAACTGGGGGAGAAATAACTCTCTCCCTCACTCCCTCACTCCCGAGTTTGGCGTGTCGCTAAACCCCCAACAAATGCACCCAAGACTGTTCCTGTCCACAGTCCTGTTGTGCTACCTTGCCAAACTGCCCCTGGTGTTACCCCAAAGTTACACGTCTGTTTTAAAATCCAAGTTTGGTTTTGACACTTCTGACTGTGGAGACTTAAGGTGATTTGCCCTCCGATGTAACCTCCAATAAATCCTGACAGGAGGGCTAAAAAGGTGCAAGTGAGAGTTCGATTTTTAGTCATTAGACGTTGCAGAAGTAGGAACAGGGAACAGGGAACAGGGAACAGGGAACAGGGAATAGGGAACAGGGAACTCTTAACAGAACCTCGTAAAATCTCACTTTTGCAAGAGGTCTATTAGTCATTAGTCATTAGTCATTAGTCATTAGTCAATGTTTCAGGACTTTTGACTAATGACTTTGTATAACAAATCAACCAGTATTTCTCATCCCTGCAGCAATACCGTTGATGGTTAATAACGCTCCTCGCAACAATTCGCCTTTACTGTAACGAGAGTGAATCACTCCGGATGTCACATTTGTTCGAGCTTCGCGCAGGCGCTTGAGCAAGGAAATTTGTATGAAGCCTAGGGGCACAATTGTACCATTACGTAACTGCACCGAGCGCTGCAATACGGGGTCTCCATCCAAAAGCCGTTGATGACCGGTGATTTGTAAAACCAAACCCCTTGTCAAATAGTATTCACTAGCGATTTGTTCAAAAACTTGCTCAAAACGGGATTTGTCTTCAGGGTTAGACAGTTGTTGAACATATTGCTGTGCCATTTGCAAGTCTACTTTAGCCAAGGTCATTTCTGCCTTGGAAATCACCATTTTGAAGAAGGGCCATTTGATATAAAAATAACGCAGCAACTTCAAATGTTCTTCTGGTTCTTCGTTTAAGAATTCTTGCAACGCTGTACCAACACCGTACCAAGAAGGTAGTAAGAATCGGGTTTGCGTCCAGCTGAAAACCCAAGGAATTGCCCGTAAGCTGCTCAAATCTTTTTTACCAGATGGACGACGGGCTGGACGAGAGCTAATTTGCAGCTGGCTAATTTCCTCAATGGGGGTGACTTGATGGAAAAAGTCAATAAAATCAGGTTGTTCGTAGATGAGGTTGCGGTAGTGAACACGCGATCGCGCCGCTAATTCTTCCATAATTTCATTCCAAGGTTCTATATCATCGAACCCCGTCCGCAGCAAGCTCGCTTGAATGACAGCAGAACTGATCGTTTCCAGATTATACAGCGCTAAGTCCCGCAAGGAGTATTTAGAAGCTAAAACCTCTCCTTGTTCGGTAATTTTGATTCGTCCGTTGATACTGTGACCAGGCTGAGCCAAAATAGCTTCATAAGATGGACCACCACCGCGTCCAACAGAACCACCTCGTCCATGAAAAATCCGCAAATTTAGACCATATTCTTCTGCGATTTTCTGTAGTGATTTTTGAGCTTTGTGGATTTCCCAGTTACTGCTTAAGAAACCTGAATCTTTGTTGCTGTCGGAATATCCCAGCATCACTTCTTGCAAGTTTGGGATCAGGGATGATCTGAATTGGGAGGTAGAGGAAGGAACTTCCCCCGTTTCCCCTGCTTGATACCCTCCTGCTAGCAAAGCGCGGTACAAGGGTAATGCAAACAGTTCCCGCATCACGCTTGTGGAACGTCGCAAGTCTTCTACTGTTTCAAACAGGGGAACAACTTGAATGCTTCCAATAGCAGTACCCGGATCATAAAGTCCAGCTTCTTTAGCGAGTAGCAACACTTCCAACACGTCGCTGACTTGGCGACACATGCTGATAATATAGGTTTGGCAAACATTATTACTAAACTCTTGTTGGAGCGATCGCACGATCCGTAAAGTTTGAATCACATCGTTCGTTTTTTCCGAAAATGGCAGTTCTGCTGGAATTAACGGGCGACGTGTTTGCAGTTCTTCAACCAGCCAAGCAGTTCTCTCCTCTTCTGACAGTTCGTCGTAGGGGACTTTTAAAACTCCCAGGTATTCCAAGATTTCATTTAAAGCATCAGAGTGACGGGATGATTCTTGGCGGATGTCGAGATGCGTTAAGTTAAACCCAAAAATTTCTACCTGACAGATAAGATGTTCCAATTCTCGACAACTCAAACCTGTTTCTGTCAAGTTGCGTTCAATCAAGCGTAGTTCTGCTATAAATTCTGCTCCTGAGCGGTAAATTGGGATATTCTCATTCTTTAGGGGTTCTCGTTTGTACAGAGCGAGGTTGCGATCGCGAGTATTTTCCAGCCGCTTCAGGACATAAGATAGTTTCAGCCGATATGGTTCTTGTCGAAAGCGCAAAGCCAGTTGCTCGTATACTTCACTCAGTTGAGACTGTTCCAACTCCAAAGATTCCAGCAAGTCTGGTAAGATATCACTCCAGTGCAGCGATAGACTCAACAAGTTTATCAACTGCTTCACCGACTTGATGTATTTCTCTAGCACAATGTTGCGCTGATAGCAAGCTGTTTGCCAGGTAATTTCTGGTGTCACCGATGGATTTCCATCCCTGTCTGCTCCTACCCAAGAGCCAAACTTACAAAAGTTTTTATTGGGAGGTTCCAACCAGGGAAAAGTGCTAGACAATGCATGTTTGAAGCGTTTGTATAAGTGGGGTATAGTATCAAATAACACTTCTTGGAAGTAATGCAAGGCATAGTCTACTTCATCGAGTACCGAAGGTTTAAACTGGTGTAGTTCGTCGGTACGCCACCACAGGCGAATTTCTTCGAGCAATTGTTCTCGCACTTCCTCAACTTCCCAGGAAGGACCACCGCTAGTAGAGCGCTTTTCCATCACATCTAGCTGTTGCAACAGCTGAACCACTCGCCGTTGCTTATCACGGATTGTATGCCGAACAATTTCTGTTGGGTGAGCTGTAAAGACAAGTTGCACGTCCAACTGTGCAATCAGACGTTGAATTTGTTGTGGTGGGACGTTTAATTTGAATAAATAAGGGAACAAACTGGCGAAAGTTGCTGTTCGTTTACTATTGGAGTTTGCTTGCCAACTTTTTGTCAACAAGTCTGCCCCAAGTCCACTGTTAACAGGATTTTCTGCTTCTTCTTGGTTTGATGAACAGATGAAATCTGGTAGAGTTTCTTGAGTTGTTGACTCTGTTTCTACCTCATAGCGAGTTAATTGCTGTTGTTGTTCGTAGTCCTGTTCTATGATGTTAATCAACTGGAAATACAGAGCAAAAGCACGAGCCGCTCGAATTGCTTCGTTGATGTTGAGCTGTTCTATCAACTTGAAGACAGAGGAAGCTTGCTCGTTGATTGCTTGTCCTTCTGGGGAACACAAATCCCGTAGTTGCCGCAGCAAGTCTACCATCTTTTGACCACACTCTTGACGGAGAACCGACTCCCACAATTCCTCTACGACTTGGAGGCGATGGCGCAAAAATAAGTCGGAGGCGGGGTAGATGTTCACTGCCTGAGTAAAAGAGTATAAAAGGTAATTCATATCCTTTATGCTGGTTCAGCAGGTTAAGATTTTTAGATTCTATGAACTGAGTCAGTTATGATAGTTGGCATAGAATCATTGACGAGGCAAAGTAGATTTTTTAGCTTTGTTAAGATTCGTGATCGTCAGGGAAGTTAAGAATGGGCAGGCGATCGCCTCGAAATAATTCTTCTGTTGCCTCCCCAAACGCTTGTATAGTTTCTGTGGTGGCTTTTTCCCCTATTTGCAATAGTAGTATAGACGCAGTACCAACTTGCAAAAGCAAAGACTGGGGAATGGCAAAGAAAGCCAGATTTTGTTCAGAATCAGATGAAGAACCGGGGGTCACAGGTGGCATTTGTATTTCCTGGGGGTTCAATAAGGGAGAGGGATAAAATGTAAAACCAAACAAAAGTCAGTCTTGTGACTGTATACAACTATCTTGGCCGATTTTACAAAGTTATAAGGTAACAAAAGTGTAAAAAAAAACGACATAGTGTGATAATTCTATGGTTCTAGTTTACAAGGAATTGGGATTGGCGATTCGGGAATAACCATTGAGAATCATCTCACGAAGTTCCTAGTCGGAACAGGTTGACAAAATCCCCCTGAGCTAGTAAGCAATTTCTTGCTAAACGAAAGCACTGTTCCCTATCATAAGCTTCCTGTCAAGTCAAGTTTCCATGAAAACAGAATTACCAGATCGCCAAAAATCTCTAGTGCAGTGGGTCAGCCAAGCAACAGGGATTAGCACTTTCGGTGTGAAAGTCCGGTTGCAGGGAAACGAACTACACATTTTATGTGAAGGTGGAGAATGTCCAGAGCGTTGGCGAACTCTGTCTGACTTGCTGCGAGCATTACAACAAACAGATTTAGATGTCCTGACTAGCATTGACCAACCTGCAATTTATCAAGTTTTTGTCTACGGACAGAAAAAAGGGGAAAATCGACCGAGATGGTGTCATAAAGTTTATCTCAATCAACTTGATCGGCATTTAGAGCAGGTAGATCAAGCGCTGCTAGAAGACGAGGAAAAATCCAAAAAACCTTGTCGGGCGCTGATTGTTTCTAACGAAACTTTGGCACGCCAAGGAGATCCAGAGGCGATCGCTCGCTATCTGAGTGAAACACTCAGTACTTTTGATATTGCTGTACAAGTTGAAGTCATCAAGCCAAAACCCACAGAAAACAATGACAAAAATGAAAGTCAGCTGTGGATATTTTGTGAATCGAGTTATAGCCCAGATCCATCTTTAATAGCCGAACCAGTCGCCCAGAAATTACGCCATCTTAAACTTTATGGTTACCAAGATGCTGTGATTGCTTCGCGTGTCAAGGGTGAAAACAGAATAGATTGGCGGTTTTTGGTGGATTTGACGCCATCTGAGGTCATGGTTAAGGAATGGGCGCGTTGGGGAGATGTGCAAGCCCTGTCGCGTTTGTTAAGTGAGGCGTTGTTAAAGTCAAAAGTAGCAGTAGAACCAATACTCAAAGAATCAACACTACATATCTTTTGTACCCCAGTTTCTGAAACATTGGAACCTGCTCCAGTACCAGATAAGATACTGTGTTTACAAGCTGTAAAACCCCTGTTAGAAAAAATAGCCCCCCAAGGTATTATTGCAGCCACAGTGTATGGACAACAAAAAATAACAGACAACGAACCAGCATGGGTTGATTGGTTATATTTACCTGCGAAGGAACATCCAGCTCTTGCAATATCAGCCCAAGAGTTGGCGACTTCTGGGGATGAACCTGCTATTGTTTTCTTACTTGAACGTTTGCTCAACCCTGATGTAGATACGCGTCTCAAAACGGGAGGTCTTCGCGTCCTTGTGCAACGCATTGGGGATTTATTGCACATCATGTGTGATGCACCCGTTTGTCCAGCACGCGAACAAATTGCCTCACAAGTAACTGAGTTTGTGCATCAGCTCAAAATCCTTGGAATTGCGGGTGTACGTGTCTATGGTCGTTGTGCTGGTAACAAGGAACCAAATTGGGACTACAGTGTCGATTATAAACACCGCGAACTCTTGATAGCAGAAGCACCTCCAAAATTTGCTGCAATTTCTGCTTACGTTCCCAATCTTCTTCCAACTTCTAAGACTGACGAACCTGTGCTGCGCCCTAACCTATCTACTGAAGAAATTTACATCTTTGTCACAGAAGTGACTCAAGATTGGAGCGCAAATGTCAGAAAGCTTTTTTTAGGAACGCAGCTCTTTACAGATAACGACAAATCACAAGAAAAAACTACAAATCATGATCAAAAACAAGGACTGAGAGTTGCCTTAGTTTGGGGTGCGTTGGGATTACTGCTGACTTTACAAACAGATTGGATTTTTGGGAAAATTTTAGCCCGCACCACAGCCCCAACATCTACGGTGACCAGCGTTTCGCCGAAATCATCTTCTACTATTAAAACATCGTATACTTACCGGGCTGACGAGAAACAGAGAACTGCATTTTTTACGAATACTTCTAAAGAAAAATCTCCTAAAGATGAGAGCAGTGTCTTCAATGGTTTGAAATCTACGCAACCAGATTTGGAAGCGTCACCGTTGAAGCCAAAGGCAAGACCAACTGCTATTATTCTTGCCGCACGTTCTTACAAATCAGGAGCATTACTCAAGCAAAGACCAAGTTTCAAACCTCCGCAATTAGATCAGCAACTTACACTATACAAACAGCGTTTAGCAAAAATAGGGCATCCACCAGATGTATTGATTATTGGGTCTTCCCGCGCTCTCAGAGGAATAGATCCTGTCGCTGTTTCTAAATTTTTTGCAACTCAAGGTTCTCATAATATTGATGTTTTTAACTTTGGCATTAATGGTGCCACAGCAAAAGTCGTCGATTTTGTTGTGCGTCAACTTTTGCAGCCATCGGAACTACCAAAAATTATTATTTGGGCAGATGGTGCTCGTGCTTTCAACAGCGGTCGAGAGGACATAACCTTTAACACAATTGCTGCATCACCAGGATATCAATATGTGTTGCAAAAAGCAGCAGAAAAAACAACGAGCACAACGAATAGCACAGAACAGGAAACCGCAATAGAAGAACCCGAGCAAGGTAACAGCACTTATCAAGCGGTAGATAATTGGTTAAGTAAAGGTTTTGCTACTTTATCTGCTAGCTATCAAAAGCGTGACAATCTCAAAAATCTTTTGAAACAACCGCTGAAGTATTTGCCTGATATTAGCAACACGAACCAAGCAGTTACTCAAAAATCGCACAGGATGAATCTAGAAGAGGCTTCACAGCAAGCAGTTGACTTGGATGGATTTCTTGCTCTTTCGACTCGCTTCCAACCGACTACATACTATCAAAAATATTCTCAAGTTTCTGGGAACTACGACAACGACTACAAATCTTTTCGACTCCAAGGTGACCAAGATACTGCTCTACAAGCACTACTTAAATTTACCCAGTCTCAGAAAATAACCGTAGTGTTTGTCAATATGCCTGTTACAGCATATTATTTAGACTCAGTACGCTCAAAATATGAGCAAGAATTTCAGCAGTATATGCGAACTATAGCTGGCAAACCAAACTTTATTTACCAAGACTTAAGTCAATTATGGCCCAAAGCAAATGACTACTTTTCCGACCCCAGCCATCTCAACCGCTACGGTGCTTACAAAATATCGAAAAAGCTTGCGAATGATCCTACAATTCCTTGGTTCAGTAAATAAATCATGGGGACAGTAGGGGTAAGTTGTTACGTCTACAAGTAGAACTAGGGGGAGTGATAAAGAGGGTTTGAAGCTTTTCTTCAAAGTTAAAAAGATGCATTTTTAAAAGCGTGGCAGCTTATAAAACTAATGACTAATGACTAATGACTAATGACTAATGACTAATGACTAAAACATGAACTTTATATCTATTCTATACGGGTTATTCTTGCTGAGTGTGCTGGGAATTTATTGGTTTGTGGCACAACAAAAGTTGCGGTTATGGACGTTGCTGCTTGCTAGCCTTGTGTTTTATGCATCTTTGCAAGTTCATTACATCCCGTTACTAGTAGTACTGACTTTTTTTAATTTTCGTATTGCAAAAGAAATTGATGAAAAAACGATACCACATCCCCATTCTTCAGAGTGGCAACTTTCTGAAGAAGAATGGTATTTCGCTCAAATTGATTGGAATCATCGCCGTCTCAAGCTTTTGTGGCTAGGTATAGTTTCTAATGTTTTTTTACTACTTATTTTTAAATACTTACTACCTTTATTAAGGTTTTTTTCCCCCAATCTTGTCATTTTATCTGATGACTCTTTTAAACTGATTACCCCTTTGGGAATTTCTTTTTTTACCTTTGAGTGTATTGCATATTTAGTTGATGTCTATCGTGGGGCACCTGCTACTCAGGAGTTTCTCCAATTTGCCGCATACAAGTTTTTCTTTGCTAAACTGATTTCAGGTCCAATTACTCGTTTCCACAGCTTAGCGAGTGAATTCAAAAATCTCCGGTTGCTCACTCCTGATATTGTGGCAGAGGGACTATGGCTCATTGCTAGAGGTGCAGTCAAAAAAGGTATTTTAGCAGATCACTTGGGAACTTTTGTTGATTTATGTTTTGCTAACTTGCAAAGGGCAGGCAGTACAGATTTGTGGTTGGCAACTTTTGCTTATGGTTTCCAGTTGTATTTAGATTTTAGTGGTTACGTGGATATTGCCCGTGGTAGTGCTTTGTTATTTGGGTTAGTTTTACCTGAAAATTTTGACTTTCCCTACTTCAGCACGAGTATCGCTGACTTTTGGCGGCGCTGGCATATAACTCTGGGAGACTGGCTGCGTAATTACCTGTACTTCCCTTTGGGTGGTTCTCGCCAAGGATTTGATCGCACCTGCTTTAATCTAATCATTATCATGCTGATTGCAGGTATCTGGCACGGTGCAGCATTGGGTTTTGTGGTTTGGGGAGTCTTTCACGGGTTAGCTTTGGGTGTTCATCGTTTCACTGATGCGATCAGCAATCGCTTTGAAGATCTGGAAAATTTTTGGCAACAGCCATTGGGTATAACTTTGGCTTGGCTACTCACGCAGTTCATGGTTTTCACCTCTTGGGTTTGGTTCCGCCTACCCAACCTCGAAGATTCCTCTTTTGTATTTCAGCATCTTTGGGGTTTTCCTGGGGATGAGCAATTTGCTCAAAAGGTGTACGTTGAGGCGTTAAACATAACTCAATATCAACTAGCAACTTTGCTAGTTGTTCTATATATTGCAATGGCTGGAGTCTACATTTTTAACCGAACACTCAAGTTACAGTTCAGTTGGCCTGTAAAGCTTGTTTTCGTACCTTTGTGTTTTTACAGTGTTTGGTTACTCGCTCCTGAAGGCAGTTTACCTTATATATATTTTGATTTCTAGTTGATCCGATTTGATTTGGTGAAAAAATCTAAGTATCTGTAGTATCTGTAGGGGAGCCAGTACGGTGCGGGGGTTCCCGA
>NZ_QMEB01000129.1:9520-17437 GCF_012912135.1 Brasilonema bromeliae SPC951
ACAGCCCGAGCCACTGCGTTGGGCGGGTTTCCCGACTTGAAGCACGTGGCGTCCCGTTGTAGTATCTGGCGTTGTGTGAGAGTGCATAACGCACCAAAACCTGATGCTGGTGCGTTAGCCACCAGGCATAACGCACCCTACGTACTTAATTTTTCTTAATAATTTTGTCTGGAAGACTTGCACACCGTTGTTATTTGTCACCAAGATTAAGCTATTGATATTATGTTTTATTTTTTAATTTTGAATGAGGGAATTTTAAATTGTTAAAACCTCTATGTTTACAGATAGTCTCAGCTTCAGTAGGGGTTGAAATCCTCGATTGAAACTGTATTTCATTTTAAATATTGAATTATTAATTGTGCTTATTTACTTAACACACCATAAAATTTCTCGTTAGGTTTATACGAATAACTTTACTTTTTTTAAACAAAATACAACTTGTAACAAAGTATTAAGTAATCACTTCAGTTCAAGTGAATTGATGTAAATTAAAACATGACAGGTAATTCAAGGAGTTACCTGATAAATAACAGTCAAAACATTTATCGCACTTATAAAACAATGACCACAACAATACAACGTCGCGAAAGCGGCAACGTATGGGAGCGGTTCTGCCAGTGGATCACCTCCACCGAAAATCGCCTATATGTAGGTTGGTTCGGTGTACTGATGGTTCCCACCCTCCTCTCCGCTACCATCTGTTTCATCATCGGTTTTATCGCAGCACCTCCTGTTGATATCGACGGTATCCGTGAGCCAGTTGCAGGTTCTTTAATTTACGGAAACAACATCATCTCTGGTGCTGTTGTTCCTTCCTCCAACGCTATCGGTTTACACTTCTACCCAATCTGGGAAGCTGCTTCTTTAGATGAGTGGTTGTACAACGGTGGTCCATACCAATTGGTGATCTTCCACTTCCTTATCGGTATTTTCTGCTGGTTAGGTCGTCAGTGGGAGTTATCCTACCGCTTAGGTATGCGTCCCTGGATCTGCGTAGCTTACTCTGCACCTGTTGCAGCAGCAACCTCCGTATTCCTGATTTACCCCCTCGGACAAGGTTCCTTCTCCGATGGTATGCCTCTGGGTATTGCTGGAACTTTCAACTTCATGTTGGTGTTCCAAGCAGAGCACAACATCTTGATGCACCCCTTCCACATGCTGGGCGTTGCTGGTGTCTTCGGTGGTTCACTGTTCAGTGCAATGCACGGTTCTTTGGTGACCTCCTCCTTGGTTCGTGAAACAACCGAAACTGAATCTCAGAACTACGGTTACGTCTTCGGTCAAGAAGAAGAAACCTACAACATCGTTGCTGCTCACGGCTACTTTGGTCGCTTAATCTTCCAATACGCTTCTTTCAACAACAGCCGTAGCTTGCACTTCTTCCTGGCTGCATGGCCTGTCATCGGTATCTGGTTCACCGCACTGGGTATCAGCACCATGGCGTTCAACCTCAACGGTTTCAACTTTAACCAATCTCTGATTGACTCTCAAGGTCGCGTGGTTAGCTCTTGGGCAGATGTGCTCAACCGTGCGAACCTGGGTATGGAAGTCATGCACGAGCGTAA
Source organism: Brasilonema bromeliae SPC951 (assembly GCF_012912135.1). GTDB lineage: Bacteria > Cyanobacteriota > Cyanobacteriia > Cyanobacteriales > Nostocaceae > Brasilonema > Brasilonema bromeliae. Next base: position 11,086 of record NZ_QMEB01000129.1, read on the forward strand.
CGCTCACAACTTCCCCCTCGACTTAGCTAGCACAGAAGTTGCTCCTGTAGCACTTTCTGCTCCTGCTATCAACGGCTAATTCTTAATAGCCTAAGGACGTGATGTTTCGCGTCCTCCATAAGTGAAAAGCGCCTTTCTTGAAAGAGAGGGCGCTTTCTGATTTTTATATTTTTTTATAATTGAAATAATATTTGACTCCGTTCTTGTCCGCCTAGGACTGTAAGTCCCAGGCTCATAGTCGAAGTCCATTAAAATGGACTGACACTGGAATTGATTTTTGAGTCGATTGCTAACAGGAGGTTTAAATGGGTCAAAATAATGTGCATCTATGGCACTTTACGGGCAAACTATCACAATGACTCACGAAAAGTAAATATTTTAAGATAGTTTCATAAGGATTGAAATAACTATGAAACTCAATTTATTTGCCGATATACTCAGTCCGAAGGTTCGTAAAAGCACTGCGCTTTACGCCGTCGCCTTCGCCATCAGTTCAACTGCAACTCTGACTCAGCCCAGTTATGCTCAAAACCAAAAGTTTTTCTGCGGAATGAGCAAGGGTGTTCCAGCAACATTCGTTAATACCTCACGGGGAAAAATCCCGATGATTCGCTGGGTTGATGCAGGATTTGCTCCTCCTTGGACTCCTGAAAGGCGCTGTGAAGATATATCTGCCAGATTCCAACGATTCTACGACAACGGCACGCTAAATTTCCTCCGCGCTGGTAAGTCCGAACGTCAACCTGTATTGTGCGTTGCTGGCGAAAATGGTGGTCCTTGTTTGCCTGAGGGAATATTGCTCACCCTCAAGCCTGGTAAAGATCCTGAGGATATTCTACAACAACTGCTTAATGGTCGCGGTGGGGCTAATCCTGGAATCGTTGAACTCAGTGGTAACACCAACAGAGATGTTGTTTCCTCAGAAAAAGACGCAGCTTACCTTGATGTCCAAAAACTCCTTTCTAAAATGGAAGGTAGAGGAAGCACATCTTGTCCAGCAGGACAACCTCTTTGGAAATGTTAAGCAAATTGCAAACTAAATCAACATGCAATGGCGCTTACTTACACTGGTTGCCTGTATTGGTAGTTTATCAATTTCGTCGGTAGCATCAGCACCGAATGTCGGGGTTTGTGTTGAGCAACCGTTAACCCAACGTTTGGGAAACCAACTGCAATACAAAGCTAAGTCGATTACAGTCAAAGTCTTGTCAAAAAACTTTCTGGGGTCAGGTATTCTGATTCACAAACAAGACTCAGTTTATACAGTACTGACGAATGCTCATGTACTCAAGTCAGGCAAACCTCCCTATCAAATTCAAACCCCCGATGGTTATGTGTATCTGGCTGACGTCCCTAGCACCAAAGACTCTCCCCCCTACTTTAAAAACAATGATTTGGCTGTTTTGCAGTTTCGCAGTCCTAAAGTCAGCTATGCGATCGCCTCTATTGGTTCTGCATCAAGTTTAAATGTGGGCAATGAAGTGTTTGCAGCTGGATTTCCCTTTGATTTTGACAGAAATCAAGACCAAGGGTTTGTTTTTAAAACAGGTAAAGTTTCTTTAATTCTGAAGAAAGCTTTAGAAGGTGGATACCAAATTGGATATACTAACGATTTGCAAAAAGGTATGAGTGGCGGACCACTGCTCAATCGCTTTGGTGAGGTGGTAGCTATTAATGGAATGCACGCTGAACCTCTTTGGGGTAATCCATATGTCTATCAAGATGGCACTCAACCGGAACAACCTTTGCGAGAGAAGATGAGTAAATCTAGCTGGGGGATTCCGATTGAGACATTTAGGCGGTTGGTATCAACCCCCTAAGCCCTGCGGGCACGCTGCGCGTTAGCCCTCTGGGCGTGCGCTCTGCGCATACGGGGGAGTTCAAAATAAAGAAAATTAAATTGTAGGGTGTGTTATCGCTTTAGCGTAACGCACCATCGACAATTTAAGGTGCGTTAGCCTTCGGCATAACACACCCTACGTCTGATTTTGATATAACAATTGGGGCAAAAGTTGAATATGAATTTCTTTTCTCGTCGTCTTCCAGCAGTGCTGATGGGTGCAGCAGTCGTGATGGTGCAACCTCAATTAGCTGTAGCATTATCTCCAATACAAGTCAGCGACATTGCTAAAGAATTTACTGTTCTGATTGATGGGGATGGAATTGGTTCTGGAATCATTTTTGAACGTAAAGGTGACACCTACCTTGTGATCACCAATCAGCACGTGGTGCCTAAGAATGATGGGAAATACGAGATTCAGACACCTGATGGAAGTCGCTACCCAGTTTCCCGCAGCCAAGTTTTGCCTGGGTTAGACATTGCAATTTTGCAGTTTACTAGTAATAAGAATTATCGTCTAGCAGAGTTGGGAAACTCTGACCAAATACGGGAAGGCTCAACAATTTATGCAGCAGGTTGGGCTGATAGTTTACCAGGTATCACCAACGAACGTACCTATCAATTTACGAATGGCTTTATTCGCAGTCGCGTGAAGCAAGCTGATCGTGGCTATGCCTTAGTTTATAACAATGAGGTGATACCAGGGATGAGTGGTGGTCCGATGTTGGATGAAAATGGTCGTGTAGTAGGAGTTAATGGGCGAGCCTATAATACGGAAACGATATTAGCAGTTTTGAGGATAGGAATTCCAGTTAACACTGTTTTAACAGCCAGAAGTCGCCCAACAACAGCTTCCTCTACTGTTGCAGCCGCTCCACAGGAACGCACGGCTGAAGCTTTAATCAACTTAGGAGGCGTGAGAGCCAATAGAAAAGATTACCGAGGAGCAATTGGTGATTACAACCAAGCTTTGCGAATTAATCCTAACAATCCTGATGCTTACTTCCGACGAAGTTTTGCTTACTTTTACTTAGGGGATTTTCCAGCCGCTACTGTGGACTTAAATAAGGTATTGGAACTCAATCCCAAAAATGCTGTTGCTTACGCCCAACGGAGTGTTCTTCGCATTCAGCAGAAAGACTTGCAGGGGGCGCTTGCTGATGGTGAGCAAGCAGTTCGCCTGGCTCCCAACCTAAGCTTAAGCTACCTTTCTCGTGGTAGTGTCCGCCTCTTATCACAAGACTATAAAGGAGCGATCGCGGATATAGACAGGTTCATTCAGCAAGACCGTAAATTTGCCCATGCCTACGCTGTACGAGGTTTTGCCCGCGCTATGTCAAAAGACAAGCAAGGAGCAAACGCTGATTTCGATAAGGCAATTCAGCTAGATCCCAACTTTTTCACTACATACCAATTTAGGGGTGTTAGCCGCCAATTAATATGGGGAGACAAGGAAGGAGCAAGCGCAGATTTTCAAAAAGTCGCAGTTCTTTGTCAGCAAGAATTGAGTACACCCCTTTGTCAACAAGTACAGCAAGAAATAAAGCAGGCGCAAGACCCAACATTGTTATACAAGCAAGCAATTGCTGATGCAAATTTGGCGATTCAACGAAATCCTCAAGATGCCAATGCTTATCTCAGACGGGCTGCTGGTTACTATCTCCAAGGAGATAACAATAAAGCGTTGGAAGATCTAAACCAAGCTACTCGCATCAATTCCAAATATTCCCAAGCTTGGGTTCTGCGAGGAGATGCTTTATTCAAGCTAGGACAAAAAGAAGAGGCTATCTCCTCTTATGAACGTGCAATTCAAGTTAACAGTGAATGGGGCGGCGCAAGCCCTGCTGAAACTTGGTTTAAGCGAGGTACCATATTGCAGAAGCTAGGACGAAAACAAGAGGCTATCTCCTCTTATGAGCGTGCAATTCAAGCTAACAGTGAATCGGATAACGTATACCCTGCTTCAGCTTACAACAATATTGGGCTAGTCAAATACGAACAGGGAGATGTAGAAGGAGCTATCCGCCAATTTCAAAGTGCTATTAATAATGACAGTAAAAAGGTAGAACCTCAATTAGCCCTTGCAGTTGCACTCTATACAAAGGGCGAGCGGGAAAAAGGTTTAACAATGGCAGAATCTGCTTTACGTTCGGAAAATAGGTATGCTGATGTAGAGTTTCTTAAAAAAAATCTTTGGGGCGAGAAGCTCATAGCAGATACACAAAAACTCCTACAAACTCCCAAAATCCGAGAAATCACATCTCGCCCATCTCGCAGTCAATGATATTTATATAAAAAAATGGCGTTGGAAAATTTAAATATGAATTTCTTTTCTCGTCATCTACCACCGGTGCTGATGGGTGCAGCAGTCGTAATGGTGCAACCTCAACTCGCTGTCGCATTATCTCCAACACAAATCAGCGACATTGCGAAAGAATTTACTGTTCTGATTACTGGTGAAGGTATTGGTTCTGGGGTGATTTTTGAACGTAAAGGTGACACTTATTCTGTGATCACCAATCAGCACGTGGTGGCTAACGATGGGAGATATGAAATTCAAACACCTGATGGCAGTCGCTACCCAGTTTACCGCAGCCAAGAACTACCTGGGTTGGACGTTGCAATTTTGCAGTTCACAAGCAAGAAAAATTACCGCCTTGCGAGTTTAGGTAACTCTGACCAAATCAGGCAAGGAATGACGGTTTATGTGGTAGGTTGGGGTTTAGTTAATGATTTATCAGATAAAACCAACAAATCCAGCTATCTTACCTTTGCTGGAATCATTGAAAGTCTGAGCAAAAACCCACAGCAGGGTTATGGTTTGGCATATAACAATCAGGCGATATCCGGAATGAGTGGTAGTCCGGTACTAGATGAAAATGGTCGTGTGGTGGGGATTAACGCAGCAAGACTTGATCAAAATCTCACGGTACAAGGAACACGACTGTTGGCAGGTTGGAGGTTGGGAATTCCGATTAACATGGTTTTAACAACTCGAAATCGTCCGGTAAGTTCGCCAGTAACCGCACAACAACCAGGTGCTATAGCGTTTACAACACTAAGGAGAACTGAAGCTTTAATTAGCTCAGGGGGAGCTAAGAAAAATAGAAAAGACTACCAAGGAGCGATCGCTGATTACAACCAAGCTTTGCGGATTAATCCCAATAACCCTGATGCTTACTTGCAACGAGGTAGCGCTTACTATTATCTGAAGAAGTACCAGGCAGCTCGTGAGGATTTTAACAAGGTACTGCAACTCAGTCCCAAAAATGCAAATGCCTACAACAACAGGGGTGTTCTCCGCTATCAGTCGGGAGACAAGCAAGCAGCGCTGGCAGATTTTAACTCCGCAATTCAGTTAGACCCCAAATTGGCAGGTACCTACTACAACAGGGGTGCTATCCGCGATCAGTCGGGAGACAAGCAAGCAGCGCTGGCAGATTATAACTCCGCAATTCAGTTAGACCCCAAAAATGCACCTGCCTACATTGAACGGGCTGTTCTCCGCTACGAGTCGGGAGACAAGCAAGCAGCGCTGGCAGATTATAACCAGGCAATTCAGTTAGACCCCAAAAATGCAAAAGTCTACACCAACAGGGGTTTTCTCCGTAAGGAGTCGGGAGACAAGCAAGCAGCACTGGCAGATTTTAACCAGGCAATTCAGTTAGACCCCAAAGATGCATTTGCCTACTACAACATTGGGTTGGTCAAATACGAACAAGGAGATATAGAAGAAGCTATGCGTCAGTTTCAAACTGCTATTAATAATGACAGCAAAAAGGTACAACCTCAATTAGCTCTTGCAGTCGCACTCTATAGTAAAGGAGAGCAAGAATGGGGTTTTTCAACGGTAGAAGTGGTTTTGCGTTCGGACAAACGTTTTGCTGATTTAAAGTTTCTCAAGAAGGAACTACTCTGGGGCGATAAGCTAATAGCAGATACGAAAAAGCTTTTAGAAAATCCTAAGATTAGGGAGATAACATCTCGCCCATCTCGCAGTCAGTAAATTTCTTGTGTGAATACCTGGCGAATGGAATTCGCGGCTATACAGACAAAGTCCGCCTACGCGGACTAATTTGTAGCCTGCGGAGGCAGGCTTTGTTTGTGTAGCCTCAGACTTCCAGTCTGAAGGCAGAATTCTGTTTTTCTTATTTAGACAGCGTGGACGTGTTTAACATCTCGCCCATCTCGCAGTCAGTAAATTTCTTGCACTCATTCGCTATTTTGGATTCATGTCTCAGCATTAAAAATCTGTTGGGCAGTTAAGGTCAGTTCTGGGAACGTGGGAGATACAATATGCTCATCACCTCGAAACTTGGTAACTCGATACTCACCTTCATCCAATGAGCAAACCAAAATAGTAGGTTGTTTTGGATCTCCTATAAACTCTCTTCCGCCTAAACCAGCATAATCAACGATCCAATACTCACGAATCCCCATTTCCTCATAATCAGCATATTTTTTGAGATAATCATCACGCCAATTAGTACTAACCCTTACGGGTTCGTCAGT
>NZ_QMEB01000130.1 GCF_012912135.1 Brasilonema bromeliae SPC951
ATCCTCCCTAGCCCTCCTTAAAAAGGAGGGAACTAAGCCCCCTTTTTAAGGGGGTCGCCGTAGGCGGGGGGATCTTATCCGAACCATATTGATTAGTCATTAGGAAAACACTTCTGACTAGTGAACTGTTAACTGTTAACTGTTAACTGTTAACTGTTGACTAACGCAGTAACCCCATTTCTTTCAAACCTTGGCGTAGTCGTTTCGCTTCTTCAGGATTTTGCTGTTCTTCGTGAAGGGCGATCGCTTTTTTAAAACTCACAAGACTATCTTTTACATAGCCAAGTTTCAGCAGCAATACCCCCAAGTTTTGGTACGCATCAGCATATTTAGGACTTAACTCAATTGCTTTTTGATAAGCTAAGATAGCATCTTTGAATAAGCTCATTTCCTTTAGCGTCATCCCGAGATTGTAATATCCTGGGACGAAACTGGAGTCAATCTTGATTGTTGCTTCGTAAGCAGTCTTAGCACCATTTAAATCTCCAGCTGCTTTGAGTAAGTTGCCGAGATTGTTGTATGCTCCTAATTTAAGAATAGGGTAAATGGGCAATTTCACTGCAGCATCATAGTGGGCGATCGCATTTTTATAATTTTGCAAACGAGAGTAGGCAATACCAAGATGATAGTAGAGTTCGTATAAAGTCTCATACTCCTCCTCACAATTCGCGACTCCCTGCGCCAACAACTTGATACCTTCTATGAGTTTCCCACTTTCCACATAAAGCGCCCCCAACTTACTACAAACATAAGGATCATTAGGATGAGATGCAAGAAAACCTTCCATCGCTGCTTGCGCTTTGGTAAATTTATCTTGTTGAGCTATGGCACTTTTTTGGTATCCTGTGTGTGAAATAGCAACCCCTTCCAAATAGCCAACTTGCAAACCTGGTTCCTGAGTTAAAATTTCAGACACGCTATCATCCACTAACGCATGGTAAGGGCGAGAAAAGCGGATGTCTGGATGATTACGGAAGAGGCGCGAAACCAGCGAATAAGGAGATTGTTCTGCTTCTACCTCATGGCGCAAAAGGTTGATGAGGAGGTATTCTTCCCTTCGTATCGCCTGCTTCAACTGCGGTACAATTTTCTGGGTGAGAGTTTCATCTGCATCTAATACAAGAATCCAATCACCTGTGACGTATTTTAAAGCTTCATTGCGAGCAGCACTAAAGTCATTACACCATTCAAAATGATGCACTTTCGCACCAAATTTTTGAGCAATTTGTGGAGTGCTGTCTGTAGATCCTGTATCTAACACTACCATTTCATCGACGACATTTTTCACACTGCCTAGACATTTAGACAGCGTTGCTTCTTCGTTTTTGACAATCATGCACAGGCTTAGTTTCATAAGTAACTCGTCTACTTGTTTAAATATTGTGTAAATATGAGTAACTTTAATTGTGTGCCGAAAGCTTTATCAAATGTGATAAGAACTTCTTCAACACATGGTGACTTCAATGATAAGTCAAACACTAGGTAGACGCTATAGCCGAATGGCATTAAGACCGTTTCACTTTAAGATTGATACGAAGCGTGGGATGAGTGCCCGATTTAGGTAAATGAGGGTTAGAAGTATAAACGGAACTCTAGAAAAGTAATCCTAAAGACACAAAGGGCGATACTTCCTTGGAAAGACGTAATCACACTACTACGTTCTTAGGATTTTAAGGGTTAAAAGCTCACAGTCCACGCAAACCATCTGGTATCGAAAGACTTGCAAATGAACAACAGTTCCTTGATTCGACCTCTGGCTGTCGTAACGGGTGCCTCTAACGGTATCGGCTACGAACTTGCCAAACAGTTTGCCCAAAACGGCTTTGATTTGATCATCACAGCTACTGGCTCAAGCATTAACGAAGCCGCTCAAGCTTTCGTTGGACTAGGTGTCAAAGTCGAGACGGTACAGTCCGATCTTGCCACCTATGACGGGGTTGAGACGCTCTACAACAAGATTAAGGCAGCGAACCGACCAGTGGATGCGATCGCTATCAACGCAGGTGTTGGTGTTGGCGGTGACTTTGCCCGCGAGACCGATCTACAGGACGAACTCAATCTGATCAATCTGAACGTCGTATCGACTGTCCATCTCGCTAAGCGGGTGGTGAAGGATATGGTGACTCGCGGCAAGGGTCGCATCCTCTTTACTTCCTCGATCGCCGCTTTGATGCCTGGACCGTTTGAGGCAGTCTACGCAGCCTCCAAGGCGTTTGTCCACTCTTTTTCCCAGGGACTGCGCAACGAGTTGAAGGACACGGGCGTCACTGTCACCGCGCTCATGCCCGGACCGACCGATACCAACTTCTTCCAGCGCGCGGGTATGGACGATACCAACGTGGGCGCGAATCAAAAGGACGACGCAGCCGAAGTCGCCAAGCAGGGTTTTGAAGCTTTGATGGCGGGCAAGGATGAGATCATTGCAGGCTCACTCAAGACTAAGATTCTGGGCACCGTGAGCAAAATCTTGCCTGATACCGTCACTGCCGAACTGCACAGCAAGCTTAGTGAGCCGGGGTCAGCTAACAAGTAAGTAGTCAGACAGAATTAATTACACAATGTCATTGCGAATGAAGCGAAGCGGAATGTAGACGCGTTTGCGCAGCGCCCCCTTAGGGGCTAGCGGCTTCCCGAAGGGTAGCAATCGCAAGGGCTGGGATTGCTTCGCTTCGTATGCCCTCCGGGCACGCTACGCTAACGCAATGACTGTAAATATTTTTGTCCGACTACTTAATACCGATTCAAAAAGCGATCTGCGCTCCGCGCAGCAGCGAAGCTATCGCTTCCACTCCCGACGCGCAATTGGTGCTTGAAATGCATAGCACGCTCGTTAATCGATCTGCGCTCCGCGCAGCAGCGAAGCTATCGCTTCCACACGGACACCATATCCAAAAGTTTTGCTTCTTTAAGAAAGTTGTAGTCAAGTTAACGACTGCATCAATGATACATTTCTAAACTGAATCTTAAATCTATAAGGTTTGTTAACAAAGTACCGCAATATTTTAAGGTGGTGCTTTATCACAAACAAAAGCGAGTGGAACAAAAATCCAATACCCCTAGATTACCCCTCCCACAACCACTTGTGGGTGCAGAAGCTGGTACGTTTACCGAATTTACAGTCACTCAACGGATGCCTAATATTGCCCGTAGAGTCATCGCTGAAAATAAGTTTCCAGCCAATATTAATGCCAGCTTAGAGAAACTAGCCAGTGAACTGCCATCGGGATATTTGCCAACTCTTGTAGATGATACTGGTTCAGATTTTGCAGATTGGTCTAAATATTTAGAATCATACAAAGAACAGCGTTGGATAGATATTCCGTGGTTTTTTACTGAAACTTATTTTTATAGATATCTTCTGCAAATTACCAACTACTTTCGTGCTGGTGAATCGCAAGGTGTAGATCCATTCGAGTTGCAAAAACGTCAAGGTTTAGAAACATCCCTTGACTCAATCGTTGCTTTATGCACTCAAGTGAATGGATGGTTGAATGTATCAGAGCAAGAAAATCAATTAAGGCAAACAGCTTTGATAACATTATTATATTTTGGTTTGTGGGGAAATCGAGTTGATCTCAGTTTGTGGTCAGCATTTGAGACTGACCGCAGTCGTTTTGATATTCAAAATCAACAATCTCATATATTAGTAGATGATGGACTCAAAGTCACAGAATTGTTAGTGAATAGCAATTCCGGACGTGTTGACTTTGTTGTAGATAATGCTGGCTTTGAACTTGTCTGTGATTTGTGTTTGGTAGATTATCTTTTAGGTAGTGGTGTCGCGAGCGTTGTTAGACTACATTTAAAGTCTCACCCAACATTTGTCTCTGATGCCATGATAAAAGATGTGCATCAAACAACAGAATTTTTATTAGCCTCAAGCAATCCAGAAGTGACATCCTTTCCTCAAAGACTACAACAATATATTGCATCAGATCAGCTAGTTTTGTGTGACGATTATTTTTGGACATCACCTTTAGCTTTTTGGGAAATACCTGAGTCTCTAAAAAATGAGTTATCTCATTCCAATTTGATAGTTATTAAAGGAGATGCAAATTATCGAAGATTGTTAGGTGATAGACATTGGGATTTTACGACTAAAATCTCAGATATCGTATGTTACTTACCCGTTCCAATGGTAATCCTACGCACTTTGAAATCGGAAGTAGTAGCAGGAATTCAACCGGAAGTTTTGGAGGAAGTGGAAAAGTCAGACTCTGCTTGGTTAACGAATGGACAATGGGGAGTTGTTCAGTTGGTGGATAATAATTAATTACTCCTCTTTCAGAAGCTGTTCAAGTAAACTTGGTGCAACCCAAAAGCCAACTTCTCGCAAATCGTCAAAAACTGTCCTCAAATCCAGTAAATCAGATTTAGCAGCGTCTTTCAGAATACCCAAGAGTCCAATAATTGTCAAACCACGCTCCAGAGCTACGCGTCTTGCGGCTTTGTCATCCAAGATCACCAAGTCAGCCTTCAGTTTCTCTGCTAATAAAATTGCGTCTCGTTCACCAGGATCGAGTTTTTCGATCTCTACGTTTTGGAGGGTTTCAACGGGTTGAATTTGCAGCCAGTCAGGAGGTTTCGCTATCCAATCTCTGATAACAGATGGTGACTCAGGAGCGTTTAATTCATCAGCCACAGTTTGAGCAATTATCACAACGTGGTAGAGTTCTTGCAATACCCTGATATGGTCGATCAACAGCAAGTAACAAATTGGTGAGGTATCAGATACAACAATCATTGTGCTCTGAACTTCTTAAGGGTTTGAAGATCCTGTTCTAATTCAGCTTCGTCGTAATTCAAGTAAACACCCATCCGTTTCAAAAAAGCATGGGTTTCTAAACGTGATGGTAATTGAAGTATCTGCCCTACTTCAGCAGTGCTAATCTCACCACAACGATAAGCATCAGCGACAACCGTTTCTAGGAGGCGACGAGAAAGGCTTCCCCATACTTGGTTTAACCGCTCAGCAATTTCATCGGGAATTTCAACTGTAATTTGCATGGCGCATTCAGGCTACAGCTATAAGCTTAGTTCTATAGTAAGCAATGATCGTCTACCCTTAGTCCGTAGGGCTTAAACCACTATCCTATCGCAACTGAAACTCATCAAACTTCACAACTTTTGAATCTGGCTGACTTATATCAAAACGATAACTGCTGACTGTACCCTTACCCGTATCAAAAATGCTAAAAGCTGTAATATTATTACTGGCAATATACGGTATGGGTTTGCCATCTTTACCGGGTAATGGAGCGATCGTTGGTAAAACTGGTTCTAACCCATTAGGATCCCCAAGTGCAGCATAATCTTTTTTGTCACCTGATGGGACTGATCGCTGATCGCCACTCAAGAAAGCACCGTAAGTATTGCCAACATTCGATGTTTCTAGAAAGTGCATTCCCGACTGACTACGAAAACGGTTCCACACGTGCGAATGCCCATAGAATACCATTTGTACTTTAGCTGCTTCAAGTAAGGGAATCACATCGCGAATCAGGTAATCTGATTTTTTGGGGTATTTGTAACGTACCGTTTTAACATTGCGATTCGCATCACGTTCAATAATCTCCACGGGATGAGTATAAGCAGGAACAATATTGTCGCCCAAAGAATGAGGCGGATGATGAAACATCACGACTTTATATTTTGCTTGTTTAAACTCAGGACTGTTGAGTTCTTTTTCTAACCAGTTGTACTGCTGACTTCCTTTGGCAATTGGTTCAAAAATAACTTGTCCGTAACCCCAATTTTCGGGATTTTGCAAATCTTTATCTCTTTCCCGATACTTCCCTCTGGCTTCTGCATCCATATTGGGAGTCCGCCACATATTCGTCGCATATAGAACGACTAGACGCACATCACCAAAACTGACTGCATAATAACTTTCTCCACCTTCTTGACTCTCAGGTAAAGTGAAAATTTCTTCGTAAGTATCAGTATTATAAGAATTATTTTTCAGGGATTTTTCCCCATACAATTTCATCGCAACTGCACGCGGAAACGCATCATTGAATTCATCGCCTAAACTTTTACCCTTGCCAAAGCGTCCCATCACTTCATGATTACCAATACTAGTAAACATTGGGGCATGTTGAAGAATTTCTCCTCCAAGAAAAGATGTCTTTATTCCATTCACATCTGTTTCAAACTTGGCACGACCTTGCAAACAAGGGAAGAAAGCACCACCTCCATTATCATCAAACCATTCAGAGGCACGGTCTGCAATATTCACTGTATCTCCTGCTAACAAAACTGCATCCACTTTACCAACAGTTTCCACAACCTTTTGCAGATTTGTTGCTACCATTGGTTTCAATTGATGGTCAGAAGTTAGGAGAATTTTCAATGGTGTTCCGGGAGTTGGGGTAGGTGCAAGCGTAAAACTATTGCTGCTAATACTCTTACCATCTTCTCGTACACTGGTGACACGATAAGAAACTCGTTTAAGCCCAGTTAAACCAACGACTTCCGCCTCATGTCGCCAAATATCACGTGAGATTGGTTGCTTGTAAACTTGTCCGTTTTCCTTTTGGTTTCCTACTTTTGATTCTTGATCTTCTCGTGTACGGCTGAGTTTGGTCGTATTTGCTGTAACTGTTTGCTGGAGATTGTCGCCATATGCAACATTATGTTTGGAACCAGCGAACTCAGTAAACCACACTACTCGCACTGAAGATTGCGTGGGGAGTTGTAGAAATGGATCTGTAAGCAATTGCGGTACTGACGAAAAGGCTTTTTGCCCAGAAAAGCAACCGTATGGTAGGGTAAGGCAGATAACTAGTACAAATAAGGCAGCTAGTATTTTGCGACTTGTTAGATATCTCAGCATTGCGAGTTTTCCAGAACGTCGGTGCATCTCAGTTGTATCTAAAAAAACACAACGAGCTACACAATAAAGTCGCACTGTTCCGGATTATAGTTTCAATACTCGCGTTTAGATGGACATAGTAATCGCACTCATCACAGTGAAAGATACTACTTGGTTTTAGCGCTCTTCCGTCAATCGACAACGGATGAATAAAGCTAACGATGTCATTTTAGCCGCGCTGTAGCAAGCGAGACCGAGAAGCCAAGAGAAATAAACTTAGCTACAGCGTCAGTTTTAGAACTAACAACAATATTCCAGAAATGGTCGTTTATCTTAGCGGTTCTAACCTCAATTGGCATAATTTAGGCGAAGATTTAGGAATATTGCTCTTTTGATACAGTTTTAGCCTCAACCATCGCTTGCTCCAAGAAGAATTTTGCCTCCTCAACCTGTCCAGCATCCAAGCAAGCTCGAATAATCTTACACCAATCTAGCAACGTTGCGAATTTGGCTTCGTAACTATTGGGAACCAAAGATGTTGAAGCTTTTGCTGGATTTGAGCTACAACAGCCGTCTTCCCACTTTTTGCCGGGTTCGTGCTTACATACTTTCTGACTCTGGATGCCCATAGAGAATAACCATTCCTTCTAAATGCTATGGCGTACTTACCTATCATAGTACCAAAAGGTATTAACCGGCAATAAGCGGTAAATATAGGTAAGATTATCCAGGAGTAGCAATCTAAGGGATTTCCAAAAAATGAACCAAATAATAAATAATCCAACCTAGTAGCGTGGTAATGTGACTGAAAGGAATAGCCTTTCATATACTTTGCAGACATCCTCCGAGAGTTTCGGGAATATTTTTAATTGGCAATAGTAGGTGGTCAACAATTTGGTTGCGTAAATCTTTAGAGCAGTAACTACCTCCTCGAATGCATTCTATTAGCAGAATGTTGGCATAAAAATAATCTTTTAAAGTTTGAATTTCCGCTTCGGAAAATTTCCAAGCAAAGCCAATATCTAAATAGAGCATCATCGCGGCTCTCAAACTATTTGTCCACTGCTTCCAGTCTTCTTTTGGATTATCATCATCAGGAAAACTTTCGAGCAAAAATATTAATTCTTCTTTTAAATTGTCAGATATATTCCGTTCTTCCAGGTGAGCTTTTACATCTTTAAATCTATCATCCAAACCAGCAATATCTTGAATTTTTTTGTCAATGTCTTGAATTCCTTGTTTATTAATGGTTAATATACCCTTTTCTTTATCAAGAGTCTCTACTCTATCTCGTAGTTGAGGAGCGATAAGCATATTATCAGTAATCGAAAGTTCTTTTTTTAGCAAAGGAGTTACTTTCTGAGGCTTAAATTCATCTCCACAAAATTTAGCAGAAACTTGAGCATGAGTTTTAACTAAATCAAATGCTAACCTGTTCAATGGTGAGGCTTTAACAATTTCCTCCCGTTCAATATTTAAATCTCTCAACATTATGGCAAGTTGTTGAGCTAAGTTATAATCAATTTTTGTCTGACAATTGGTATATAATTCAAACCAATGATCTACTAATAGATAAAATCCTCTCCAAGAACTAGATTCTACTTTATGTAAAGCGGTTACATTATATAACCAAACCAACATATCTTGTAAGGGTTTACTGTCTACTAGCTTGCTGATTTGGGTAAACATGAGTTTGAAAAAATCATCAGCATTTAAAAGTCGTCCTGCAATTATTAGAAACACTTCTCGCCACTGACGGTTTGTTAGGTATCGCTTGATAACTTCTTTTAAAATTTCCGGATTTTGGTTCTCCACTATGTAACTAGCAACAAAATATTCTTGAAAAGTTAGATGTGAGAATGAATAAAAGTCATTAGATTGCTTAAGAAGTAATCCATGATTGGTTTCAATTGCTTTCAACACAACTAGGCTATCAAGAGCGAGAGTCTCAGTAGGAATTTCAGGAATGTTTTCAATATAGTTCCTGATGAACTCTTCTAGTTCCCTTTGCTGCCAAAAATACTTTTGTGGTTCTTGGTTGAAAGCTTCATAAGCTATCTTTCCAAGCAAATTTATTTTTCGCCGATATGGCAGATTAAATTTGTTAATTGAACTATGGTCTACTCGTCTGCTAGCATCCCATTTACGTATAAGTATATTTACAGCTTCATCAATCAGCAAGTCTCGATTTTTGGGAAAATCATAACTATCCTCAAAAACTAAACACAACATAGTCAATAGCAACGGATTTTTTGATAAATCTTTGATTGATCTATTGATTTTTAGTTCTTCTAAAAATTTAGATCCTAATTTTTGTTCTGAACAAGACGCAAACCATTTTCTAACAAACAGATAAACTTGTTCTTCATTAAAATCTGCCATCTCCACTTCTGTAAAGTGTTCAAATGTAGATTCTGAAGCTCCCAAACGACAGGTGAGCACAAACTTATTTTGGGAAAATTGTTCTACAAAATCATTAATAATTCGATACACTCGGTTCCTTTTTGTCTCTACAATCTCATCAAATCCATCTAACAAAATTAAGCAACGACCTTGCTGTAGTAATTCCTGAACAAGTTGAGCCGGTTCAGGAACACATATAAGAAATTCTCGTTCGATTACATCAATGAGGTTCGATTTCTCTTCTTCCTCTGCAAAGACTTTCAATGAAATAAAAATCGGGATAAATTGCTCTCCTAATTCTTGAACATAATGCAGAGCTAGGTGCTTTAGAAATGTAGTTTTTCCTGCACCTGGTCTACCCCATATAAGAAGCTTTTGATAACGTTTGACTGCATCGAAAGCAGCAACATTTTTTTGACTCACCACATAGTTAAGGGAACTAAAGCTTATACTTTCGCTAAAGATATTAGCCCACAGCTCATCCATTGTTTTGTGATTATCTAAAAGTTCTTCTATGGTCTTGTGCTTTTTTGCTTTAATAACTTCTAAAACATTTACGTTGGCATAAATACTATCTAACTGCACAGGTTGAGTCATAGTGAGCACTTTCATTGTGCCCCATTTTCTTCTTATATGTTCCTGGTAACAGTCAAGCCACTCTTCATTTACATGAGGATTTGTTTGATCTACTTGTTCTAAAGCTGCTTGTTGTCTCAAAGCTTCTTGATAACTTTCACATTCCAGCAATACTCCGCACAAGAAGTTTAGGTTTTTCTCTTGCATCTTCATCGGTTCAGTGTTCTTGAAGAAGTTGCGGATAGTTTTATCGGAAATGACATCTTTGGAATTGTTTGTTGTCTCATGATAAACATGATTGAGAGTGTCAATTAAAAGCTTTGGCGAGCCACCAAACTTTTCTGCATAAGCTTGTTTTAATCTTTCAAACACCTTTTGATTCACTGTGATTGCTACCATTTATGTCCTCTTAACTTACCTTCAAGATTTGAGTTCTTTCAAAGTTTAAGCAGATTTATCAACTCAAGTTTATGCGAACAATAACCGCAAAATTAGATAAATCCTTGCTGCATCAACTATAGCTTTGCTATCTGTAAAAAGCTGCTTATAATCTTTCCTTGAAACGTATAATATGATGTTGAATATCTCTGGGAGATTCACCATGTGAGGCGTCTGCTGAATTTAGCTATGGAAATCAGAGGTTTGATAAATTGCCACTTAAGTCGAATGCGGTCAATTTCGTAGACTTTTAGGGTCATGAGTAGATACATTGTAACGTATAAATACTCATACTACTAGCTAACTCTCACCTAAAGCCTTACTTTTAAACTTTATTCATAAGTACCTCAGGAGACTGAGTTTTACTCATCAACATTCTAAAAGCTTCAGTTTGAGGAAAGCAAGGTTCAGGAGATGAAAAACAAAATATACTCAAGCACCTATAAATTTATGAGTATTGAAAACATTCTTTTTTAAGTAATTAAAAGGATAACTTTGCCGAAACACAGTGGCTTAAAGGAAGGCACGCATTCTACAACTACGCCCAAATACTGAGTTTACAAGGATTAGAGACATTGGGAGCATCAGCCTGCAAAAACAGCAATATTATCTTTCCAATGACAATAACCTTTACAGCCTGCGCATGGTGTCTGATTGTAAATTTGCTACTTTTAACCCTTAAGATAGAGACCTCAAGAAAGAAAGCTTGATAAATTGAAAATACCTCTTAATGCCGTTTTATACCGAACAATACCGTGTGATACTAAAAAAATACCGCAAACAGTGTCGGAAGTAAGTTTAGATCATACCAAGTTGCCAGAGATATTATTCTTTGAGTCAATCAAAAACTCTGCATAACCCAATGGTTGTCAAAAATTTCATTGACTCCATTGAATGTAAAGGAATGTAACAATACTCTCTTTGGCAACTTGGTATAAGTCAATAGCCTTTGACTGATTGGCATTCAATCAAAGGCTATCAAAACAAGACGATGCTCCTCAAAAAGGAACGAATACTCGGCGCAAATACTTCAAAATCACGCTGAGCAGGATTTCATGCTCTCAATGATTGGGAATTTGCATATGCGGCAGTTTTTAAATACAGGGTTCGTAACTACTAAACAAATGTAGAAGCGCTGATGCGGCAACATCAACGCTTCTTAACTAAAGACTCACTATCTGCTGTTACAGCAGGGAAAGTACACACTATGTCTAGTTTACCCAATTCCAACCCTTACAATCCTTACGTCCGCCTATTGGGAATAATTTTCTCCCTAGGAGTAGCACTTGGCTCAGGTTTGGGGTATGGCTTCAGCCAAGCGATTTCCAGTACCAAACAGCAAAAATTACCCACTCAGACTGAACTTTGTTATGTTAGTCGCATAGAGTATGAACGCCTACAACCGGGAATGTCATTGACAGATGTACAGGCAATTCTAGGTAGCGGTGGTACTGAGGTTGATAGAACCGCTACAACAGCAACCTTTATTTGGGAGAATCCGAATGGCTACAAAATCACCACCGTTTTCAACATCGGCAAGCTTGAGAGTAAGAAACAGACTGGATTAAGGTAAAAAATTAAGTTAGGCGTGAACGAGGGCGTGAATTGCAGCGAAGATTAGGCGATAAGCCGGAGGCTTGACGCTGAGTCCCAAGGGGACACGCGCAAGGGACGCGTATCGCGCAAAGCGCAGTGCCGAACAAAGAGCAATAAACCCTCGTCTTTGCGTCAGACAAAATAATATTTATTCCATCCATAACTGCGATTGCACGGAGCGCAGACACCTGAAGGCGATACCCTAAATCATACGCCTTCAAGCCTCTCAAATACAAAGATTTCACCTTAACTTCGTGCCATACCCCTAAACACTAACCTGTCGCTTTTCGGTTACACACATGGCAATTCCTTTCTCATAATAAGCAGCTTCATTGATGAATATTGGATAAACAGTTGATTCTCCCTCATAAGTAATCTCTTTACCATCAAAGGTTATAAACATTGGCTCGCCAGGATTAAGAGGTTCATAGTCCCGAAACTGAAGCTTTTGGTGAATCATTGCCTGAATCTCTCCCAAATCATTTCTGGGATAGTCGATATCCTTCACATATTCATACAGTGTGAGTGTGCTATTTGTCTGTGAAATTGAACCTTGATTATATGCTTCTAAATAGTCCAAAATTGTATAAACAAGTTTTTCTGTTTTCTGAAACAAGTCTGCATTCAAGACTCCCTGAGCTACAGGACCAACTTCAATGACAAAACCGAATTCACAGATTGATTTGAGCAAGGTACTTTGAACAGGTGCTGCCCAACAAACCTTCACTTCTGGATAAGTTAAACTGAGATGGGCAGCGAATTGCAGACTGAAGGGATGCTGGTTCCCTAGCAAGATGGTTAGTCCCATATTTGCAGTTGTAGAGTGCAAATCCAAAATGACATCTACCTGGGATTTGCCTTTTGGTCCCAGTATTTGGTTGATGTCTTTTGCCCGGATATCTTCATAACTAGACAGCGTCGGATTTTCCAAATCTTGAATTTTGAAACAACGATTCAAGTCTTTATCAATGTAACGTCTTCCGACTTCAAAAGCTTTGGGGTTGGCGAATAATGTTAAAGTTTCAAAACTGTCTCGCCCAATGAGGTGGGGATATTGCTCATACTTTTTGATTAGGTATGCCCCTGTGAATTCATTCCCGTGGGTAGCACCAACCAGCGCCACTCTATTTATTCGATTCATAATAGTGCTCCTTTTAGACAATAGGAAGTCCGCAACGGGTCATTAATACGTTGAACTTGCCTATTGGTTATAGCTGATTTTAATTCCTCTTTACAAGAATATGTAGTCTTCACTGAAGCTTATATAAGTAGGGTCTGCATCAATCGCAACCCTGAAACTAGAGAGTGTCATTTTTACTACATTTTTTAGAGATTAATCAAATACTGTTTATATTTCTTAAAGATGTAAAAAATGAGCAGAACTACTCTCACAAAATTGATTAAAATTTGTTAAGAAGGATGACAAGCGGTCAATAAAAGGAAACAAATCTTATGGTGAACGCAGTTGAAAATCAGCCACCCCATCACGTAGTGATTGTTGGTGGTGGATTTGGAGGATTATATGCAGCCAAAGCACTCTCGTGTGCTGATGTCCGTGTTACCCTTATTGATAAACGTAATTTTCACTTATTTCAACCGCTTTTATACCAAGTTGCTACTGGTGCGATATCTCCCGCTGATATTTCCTCTCCCCTGCGTTCCATACTAAGTAAGAGCAAGAATACGAAAGTGCTGTTGGGAGAAGTGAATGATATCGATCCCCAAGGACAAAAAGTCTTCATGGGTGGGGAAGCAATACATTATGATTCTCTCATCCTGGCGACGGGTGCAAAGCATTCCTATTTTGGCAAGGACCAGTGGGAAGAATTTGCTCCCGGTTTAAAAACTGTGGAAGATGCGATAGAAATGCGTCACCGCATCTTCATGGCGTTTGAAGCCGCAGAAAAGGAAACTGATCCTGAAAAACGTCGTGCTTGGTTAACTTTTGTGATTGTTGGTGGTGGTCCTACTGGTGTGGAATTGGCAGGTGCGATCGCAGAACTTGCATACCACACCATGAAAGAGGACTTCCGCAATATCGACACTTCCGAAGCGCAAGTTTTACTCCTGGAAGGTTTGGATCGGGTTCTCCCACCGTTTGCACCAGAGTTATCAAAAGAAGCAGAAGCATCACTAACCCGCTTGGGTGTTACCGTACAGCCAAAAACAATGGTTACGAATATAGAAGGTGATGTTGTCAGCCTCAAACAAGGTGATGAAGTCAAGCAGATTCATGCCAAAACAGTATTATGGGCAGCAGGTGTGAAAGCTTCACCTCTAGGAAAGTTGCTAGCAGAAAGTACAGGTGCTGAGTGCGATCGCGCTGGACGAGTTATTGTTGAACCTGATTTGAGTCTTAAAGAACACTCCAATATATTTGTCATTGGAGACTTAGCACATTTTGCTCATCAAAACGGCAAACCCCTACCTGGTGTTGCACCTGTAGCGATGCAAGAAGGACAGTACGTTGCCTCACTGATCAAACAACGGCTTCAAGGTAAAACATTACCACAATTTCGTTATTTTGATTGGGGTAGTTTAGCGGTTATTGGACAAAACTCTGCCGTTGTAGACTTAGGGTTTTTCAAATTTACAGGCTTTTTGGCGTGGCTATTTTGGCTGTTTATTCACATCTACTTCTTAATTGAGTTTGACAACAAGCTGGTAGTCATGATTCAGTGGGGCTGGACCTATTTCACCCGCAAGCGTGGCGCAAGATTGATTACAGGTAAGGAAGTTTTGGAAAACGCGAAAGCTGGAGGTAGCAACGGTTATTACACGCCTGAGAATGGTAGACAAGCGGTTAATCTATAAGGGCTTTTACCTCACCCCCATCCCCTCTCCGAATTCGCCCAGAGGGGTGCGGTGAAGGGCGGGGTGAGGTCATTATTATTCTAAGTAATTAGACGGTGCAACCTGTCTACATGTAGCTCAAACACTTGGTGCAGGAGATAGCATCTGCCGTCCCATTGCCTGAAGTAAAGATGTGTCTTCTTGAGTCAGCCACATCTTCAAGAGTTTTCAGCCAGCCATTCTTATAATAATCCGAAAAGCAGCAACTTCAGTTTGTAGTTTAGTCTATATATATAGCAGCCCTGTTTGATTAGTGAAATCATCATAAGGGAAGGGTTGTCAATAGTCACTTTTGACTGTTGATTGTTGAGTCTTGAGTGCCGATAATTTCACAATTCATTCAGCATTGCTGTATCTAAAAAAGTGAGATGCATCCGATTTCAGAATGAATTCGACAGGGTAAATTAACTAGGACTTACGCACTTTACAAATAAACGATTGTGTGCAGAACGCAAAGAGTGCCAACTTCCGTGCTGTTCTGCAATAGTCAGATTTGGCAAGAATTTCCCATTTTTATCTCACTGGTGCATAAGTTGATTTTGGTTGCACCTAATTAAAAAAGGAATGGCAGCAAATAAGTCTGAAGCACAAAATCGATTTTTGTCAATGCGTAAGTCCTATTAACGTGTCAATACCCCTTGACCTGAATCCTTACGGTACATCTATGTCCTCCAACTCTCCCTCTCAACACAAACGCAATCGGGGTGTCATCCTCACACCTGTGGGGTGGCGCAAGCTGGAAAACGCTGAGAAAGAAAGCGGTCAGCACTTTACTAAAGAGCAAATTCGCAATCGCACAGGTCTATCAATACAGACCATCTCTCGCATCCGCAAGCGCAAAGTTGCGGTTGACCAGGATTCACTAGAGTGCTATATCAAAGCCTTTGGTTTGGAGAAGCTATCCGACAAAGATTATACCCATGTCCCACAGGAAAACCAACAGCAAGATTGGGGGGACGCACCGAATGTATCTGTGTTTTATGATCGCTGTGAGGAAATGGCACAGCTACAGCAGTGGGTATTGGAAGAAGATTGCCGTTTAATCGCACTCCTAGGAATGGGGGGAATTGGCAAAACTGCGCTAGCCGTGAAGTTTGGGCAGAAATTTAAAACTGAGTTTGAGATAGTAGTTTGGCGATCGCTCCAAAATGTCCCAACCTTGGAGGAGTTATTGGGAAGCGTGTTGCAATCAATAATGCAGATGCTCCAAAAAGACTCAGTTGTGCCTACTAGCCTGGATGGGAAACTGTCCAAGCTGATGGAGTACTTTCGGGATAAGCGCTGTCTACTGATTTTAGACAATGCTGAGACAATCTTAAGCACTGGTGGTGGGGCTGGACATTGTATGCAGGGTTATGAGGGATACTGTCAACTGTTCCAGCGCATTGGAGAGGTATCCCATCAGAGTTGCTTGCTCGTGACCAGTCGGGAAAAGCCCAAAGATATTGTAGCGCTTGAAGGAGAGCAGAAAAAAGTGCGATCGCTACAACTTGGAGGGTTGAAACCAGAAGATGGGCGAAAGCTGTTCGAGCATAGAGGGCAATTTACAGGTAAGGACGCAGAATGGATCAGACTGATCGAACACTACGGGGGCAACCCGTTCGCGCTGAAGATGGTAGCAGCAGGAATTCAACAGTTGTTTGACGGCTCTATTGCGGAGGTGTTGGAGTATATAGGACAAGGAGTACTAGTCTTTAATGATATCCGCGATCTGCTTGATCGCCAGTTTAGTCGCTTGTCGCCAGTAGAACAAGAGGTGATGTTGTGGTTGGCAATTAATCCGGAACCCGTATCTGTAAAGGAATTAAAACAAGATCTAGCGAGTGTCACCTCTAAGCAAGAACTGCCGCAAGCTTTGTACTCGCTGTTGCGGCGATCGCTCATTGAAAAAACAGGAAAGCAATTCTCACTGCAACCTGTAGTCAAGGAATACGTTACGGAGCAATTGGGTAAGCAAGTTTGTCAAGAAATAGTTAGCACTAGAGAGAGAGCAGAAAGTACCTCACCCCTCGCTCTTCTCCAAACTCATGCCCTGATGAAGGCGAGTGCGAAAGACTACATTCAGGAGACGCAACGACAGTTGATTGTGCAACCCTTGCTTGAGCAACTGCTGATAGAGTTGGGCAGCCAGCAAAAGCTTGTGCAAATGTTGAAGGATGTGCTGGAGCAGCAAAGAGATTAAACCCCTATACTGGCAAGGTATGCGGGAGGCAATGTCCTCGATTTGTTAGCATATTTGAGTGCATTAAAACCCTGAAAGTAGATCGCCTTGATAAAGGGATGAACATCAGGGGGGTGACTGGATTAGCAGATATCAGTACTATTCGCTTTAGGAACTGTGGAAGGTGTAGGGTAGGTTTTATTGTTGGCGTTAAGCGTAGTTCTCCGTCCGAGAGTGCCGCCCCTTTTAGGGGCTAGGAATCGCTTCTTTGAGACAGTTAATAAACAGAGCGATCGCCTGTTTTAAGGCGATCACTAGAAGTGCGTAGACGCTATTTTTTAATTCGTAACTGCTCGTTTATTATGTATCATTATTATCTTCTGAATACTCTATTGTAACACTTCCGTTGTTTTTTAGCTCAGCTTCAACATCAGTAGGTAGGTTGCTTAGACTCTTAAATTCTCCTTTATTTGTAAATTTAAAAAATTTATCTCCTTCTTGTATATAAGTCTTTATTTCAATAAACTTATCAAGTTCACTAATAGTGTATTGTG
>NZ_QMEB01000445.1 GCF_012912135.1 Brasilonema bromeliae SPC951
TTTTTAGATTGCGCTGTTTCGCTCGGTCCAATGCATCAAAAAATTCCGCCGCTGAATGTCCGCGATTGATCAGGTCAAGTGTTCGGTCGTGAATGGTCTGCAATCCGACTTCAGTCCATACAAAAGTTTTTTGGTCGTACTCCGCTAACAAATCAAGAATGTTGTCAGGCAAGCAGTCCGGTCTTGTGCCGATGCACAATCCGACTACATCTTCGAACTCGAAGCAAACATCGTATAAATTACGCAGCACTTCTTCTGGCGCATATGTGTTTGTGAATGCTTGAAAATATCCAAGAAATTTCTTCGCTTTGTATCTGCCAACGATGCGCTCCATTCCCATCACGAGCTGCTCGCGCACATTCAGCTTCTGGTCGATTGTAGGCGCACCCGACCCCTTTTCGTCGCAGAATGTGCAGCCGCCGAAAGCACGAACGCCATCTCTATTAGGACAAGTAAATCCAGCGTCGATTGGCACGCGATATACACGAGTTCCGAAATATTCCTTCAAATAGTTGTTGAAAGTTCGGTATCTGTACGAATGTGTTTCGGCTGTTTTTGATTCGAGCTGCGTATTCATAGGCGCAATGGGCTTACTTCGGCGGAGATATGCTGTGGAAAACGTCCATACTACTACGAGTTGCCAGTAATAAGTAATGCGTTGAAGTTAGTTGACACCGTTTGGTGCGGTTTGTTATTCTGCTTGCCGATGCTCTCTGCGTCTAGATTATGCCCCCATCGTCTAGAGGCCTAGGACACCTCCCTTTCACGGAGGTAACGGGGATT
>NZ_QMEB01000131.1 GCF_012912135.1 Brasilonema bromeliae SPC951
CAGTCACACAACCGACAATTACAGTACCACCAGTCACTCAGCCTTCTGTGCCAGTCACACAACCGACAATTACAGTACCACCAGTCACTCAGCCTTCTGTGCCAGTGTTAACACAGCCGACCTCAACAGTACCACCAGTCACTCAGCCTTCTGTGCCAGTGTTAACACAACCGACAACAGTACCACAACCCGCAAGCCCGTCTCCTGTGCCAGTGTTAACACAACCGACAACAGTACCACAACCAGCAAGTCCGTCTTCTGTGCCAACACAACCGACAACAGTACCACAACCAGCAAGCCCGTCTCCTGTGCCAGCATCAACAACTAGTCAACCTTCAGAAACACCGGTAAGACCAAGTACATAAAATCTATTTCGTCATGGCTATGGGATGAAATAAGGTGCGTTACACTTCGTTACGCATTCTACGCTTCCAAGCCACGCTCAGCATAAAGTAAGTTGGTAAGTACATGCTTATCAAGGGAATTGATGATGTGGCAGTGGTTGGAATTGTCATAGTTTCTCACAGTCGCCAGCTTGCAGAAGGAGTTCGGGAACTCGCAGCGCAAATGGTTCAGGGCAAAGTCCCCCTCGCTGTTGCAGCAGGAATTGACGATCCAGAAAACCCTCTAGGTACAGATGCCATGCAAGTTTATGAGGCGATCGCCTCCATTTACAATGATCAAGGTGTGATCGTCTTAATGGATTTAGGCAGCGCTTTGATGAGCGCAGAAATGGCACTTGAGTTTCTCTCAGAAGAACAACGCGAAAAAGTCCATTTGTGTGAAGCGCCACTTGTTGAAGGTGCAATTGCAGCTGCTGTTGCTGCAGCTTCTGGTCGCAACATTCAACAGGTGATGGCCCAAGCAAGGGGAGCATTAGTTGCTAAAGCCACTCAATTGGGTGTAAACGTAAGCCATATCCTTGGGGAAACCACGGACGTAGATACGTTGTCATTTGTCATTGAAGAACAAGTGACAAAAGAAATACGTCTTACAGTCCGTAACCCGTTGGGATTACACGCTCGTCCTGCAGCTAAATTTGTCGCAACAGCAGCCGGTTTTCAATCCCAAATCAAAGTACAGAATATTACTAAAGGTACTGAAGCAGTACGTGCTGACAGTATCAACCAAGTAGCTACCTTAGGCGTACGTCAAAAACACGAATTGGTTATTACTGCTACTGGTTCTGATGCAGATGAGGCGTTGGCAGCATTGCAAGGATTAGTGGAAAATAACTTTGGCGAAGAAGATGCCACTCTACCTCCTCTTCCTACCACCCCAGCAGACCACCCTATTTTTTCGTCTTCCCATCACTTTCTCCAAGGTATTCCTGCTTCTAATGGAGTGGCGATCGCACCCGCTTTTCTTTATCATCCCACTTTGCTTAATATCCAGCAATATCACGTAGAAAATATAGAGCAAGAGTGGCAACGTTTACAAGTAGCTCTTCAAATCGCTCACGAGGAAATTCAAGCTTTACTCTCACAAGCATCTATTCAAATAGGAGACGCAGAAGCCGCGATCTTTGATGCTCATCTGCTTTTTCTAGAAGATCCTGTAATACTTGAGTCAGTTCACCAACGCATTTTTGAGCAACACTTGAATGCTGAAGCAGCTTGGCAAGCAGTTATCAATGAGTTGGCAAACAATTATCGTACTATTGAGGATTCTTATTTACGAGAGCGAGTTGCTGATGTCGTAGACGTTGGACAGCGAGTGTTACGAGTGCTAAGTAGATTTGAATCCCATATTATCATTTCAGACGACAGCCCTACCCATCTGAATTTATCCGAACCAGGTATCTTAATTACAACTGATATCACCCCTTCTGACACTGCTAGGCTAGATCCAACAAGAGTCTTGGGAATTTGTACCACATCTGGCAGTGCTCTTTCACATAGTGCCATAATAGCAAGGAGATTAGGTATTCCTGCGATTTTTGGTTTACCACCAGAGATACTGCAAGTAGCAAATCATACTATAGTTGCACTCGATGGAGAGAGTGGCAGAGTTTGGACAGAACCAGAACCAGATATCCAGACTGCACTTGAGACAAAGCGGAATGCACAGCAGATTGCTCATCAGCAAGCAATAGCAACGGCGACAAGTCCAGCAGTGACTCGTGACAAGACGAGGCAAATCAAAGTATACGCTAATATTGGCGGTATCTCTGATACTGAAGAAGCTTTGAGCTTGGGTGCAGAAGGAGTGGGACTGTTCCGCACTGAGTTCCTTTATTTAGACAGAACAACACCGCCTTCAGAAGAAGAACAATTGGCAGTTTATCAAAGAATTGCACAACTTCTTCATAATCGTCCGTTGATTATTCGCACACTTGATGTAGGAGGCGACAAGCCAATTCCTTACCTGAATTTCCCACAAGAAAGTAATCCTTTTTTGGGTTGGCGCGGAATTCGTTTTTGTCTGGATAATCCTGATATTTTGAAAACCCAGTTGCGGGCAATTTTAAAACCCAGTCTCGGACATCAAATTAAAATCATGTTTCCGATGATTACGACTGTGCAAGAAATACAAGCTGCAAAGGCAATATTAGCGGAAGTACAAGCTGAACTACGTCAAGCAGGTGTCCCTTTTGATCAAAAGATGGAAGTGGGGATAATGGTGGAGATACCCTCGGCAGTTGTTCTTGCTGAAGAGTTAGCAGCTGAAGTGGACTTTTTTAGTATAGGAACGAATGACCTTACCCAGTATGTCATGGCAGCAGATCGTACGCATCCGCAGGTTGCAACTTTAGTTGATGCGATGCATCCGGCTGTGTTGCGGATGATTCAGCAAACTGTCCAAGCTGCACATAAAGCAGGGATTTGGGTAGGGTTATGTGGAGAACTAGCAGCAGATCCTCTAGCAGCGCCGATTTTACTAGGGTTAGGATTGGATGAGGTGAGTTTGAATGCACAAGGTATTCCAGGATTTAAGCAGGCGATCGCCCAACTCACAATGGTAGAAGCAGAGGCGATCGCCGCATCCGCATTGCAACAAGATTCCGCAGATAAGATAAGAACGCTGATTCGTCAAATGTTAACGTAATTTTCTCATTTTGATAGCGCAGCGTGGCACGAAGTGCCATACGTTGAATTTTGATTTTGAACTTTGAATGAGACCGCCACGCTCCGCTCGCGGCGCTACGCGATTTTGAATTCTCCAAAGGCGGTTGACTCTAGTAGACATCCAAATATTCATGGCGTTCCCACTCTGTAAGGTGTTCGTGAAAACGAGCCACCTCAAAACGCTTCACCGTAGTAAAGAGGTGGACAAACTCTTGAGAGAGCATATTTTGCATATCCACATCTACAGCCAGTCCAGATAAAGCTTCCTCAAGGGTTTGAGGTAACTTCGGCAGATTTGGGTTGTCCTCGCTGGGACCTTCTACTGAGGGCTGTAGTTTGCGCTGTTGTTTAATACCCAGCAAACCCGCCGCTAGAGTAGCTGCTGCACTTAGGTAAGGATTGCTAAGACCAGAAGCTGCTCGCATTTCTATATGGGTTGATTCATCATCGGTTACCTTCACTCGCACCATTGCTGAACGATCTTCAATACCCCAACTGATATTGGAGGGAGCAAAGGTGTGAGGTTTAAGGCGACGATAACAATTAGGCGTAGGACTCACTAATGGCATCATCGCCGCTGCATGATCTAAAATCCCTTGAATGAACGCTTGAGCAGTAGTAGATAAACCATACTTGTCGTCCTTGTCAACAAAGGCATTGTCTCCAGTGTTGCGGTCAATGAGGCTGATATGAAAATGACAACAGCAACCCGATTTATCAATAAAGGGTTTAGACATGAAGGTAGCGTGATAACCGAGTTGATGAACAATCTCCTTGACTGCATTCTTGAAGGTAAAAGCCTTGTCAGCACCACGAATCCCTGTACTTGGTCCATAGTTAATCTCGAATTGGGAGGGACCGTACTCGCAGTTATGGGTGATCACATCTATGCCAGAAGCACGCAGATATTCCAGTAACTGACTAATTTCCGGAACGTATTGGTTGCGGATATGATTGAAAATGTGTAACCCATCAAAAAGCGGTTCCTTTGTTTCTGGATTGAGAAGATAGAACTCAAACTCATGCCCCATCATGACATCGAACCCAAGCTGCGCCGCTTCTGCTAGTAACTGCTTGAGTATATAACGCGGTGCAACCTCCACAGGTTCTTTTGCACTCCATACGGGGTCACAAATGACCTTAGCTGTTTTTTCAATCCAAGGTACTGGTGTTAAAGTATCAAGGTCTGGGATTAATAGTAAGTCACGGTATTTCCGCTCTGCGTGATAGCCAGAACCGGGTACAACCATTGAAGCAGTATCTAAAGCAAGACAACCACCATAAAAGTTAAGACCTTTACGAGTAAACCTTTCTACTTTGTCAATTGGCACAACTTTTGAGCGAGAGACTCCGTGTAAATCCGGTAGCTCGAAGCGGATGTACTCAACACCTTGGTCTGTTAGATTTTCAACAAATTGGGTGACGCTATCAAAAGCAGGTTTTGTCTTGTCTGATACAATCATTTTCAAGCGCGTAAGTGATTGACATATGTTAATTTAGCTTTAAATTGAACCTATGACCATCGTTATACTCAGAAAAAACCCTGATATGAACGCTTGGTTTGATTTTGTCATATTGTTCTTTGTAGCGTGCTACTTACATATGTAGCATTCCTTGCGCTTGTCCCCTTTTTTCTGGACTAATTTTTCTGGACTAAATGTGACACTGGACTGGCTCACCGCACCAAGCGTCTACAGGATGACAATTCATACTCTGATTCAGTAACGCCTATGCTATATCATATAAATATAATTATGTCAATAGTAAAAGTCTGTAAATATTACTATAACTCATACTGTGCAGGGATTTCTTGGTACATAGCTTACAAAGACATTCAGCTATCTACAATTGTCATGCTGGCGCTTGAGGGAATTTCAATCGGGGTGATTCTGCTTTTAGGGCTGATTGTTCTGGGTAAGCATGGCTTTGCGATTGATACCGCACAACTGACACTTCAAGGAACTCAGCCCGGTTCGATTGTTTCAGGTTTAGTTCTGGCTGTGTTTAGCTATGTAGGTTTTGAAAGTGCAACAACTTTAGGAGATGAAGCGCAAAAACCACTACGAAATATTCCGCGTGCGGTAATTATGAGCACGGTGATTTGTGGATTATTCTTTATTGTTCTCTCTTATATCGAAGTCTTGGGATTTCAAAACCATACAACTCCTTTGAACAAAAGTGAAGCACCTCTCAATGACCTTGCTAATCTTGCAGGTGTCGGCTTTTTTGGATTAGTGATTTCCTTGGGAGCAATGGTGAGTTTGTTCGCCTGCGCCCTTGCTACCATTAACGCTGGTGGACGCATTTTGTTTTCAATGGCGCGTCACAACATTTTTCATGCTTCCCTTGGGCGTGCACACGGAAAAAATCAAACTCCTCACGTTGCTGTAACGTTAGTGGCGCTAGTGGCGTTTCTCTTAGCTGCTTCTACAACACTGTTAGGTGTTAAAGTTCTAGATAATTACGCTTACTTTGGTACGATCGCTACCTACGGCTTCTTATTTGCTTATATCCTGGTTGCAATCGCTTCTCCTGTTTATCTTTGGCGTGAACACCAATTACGTGCGGTCGATATTTTATATTCTGTACTAGCAGTCGTATTCATGGTGATTCCCGCGATTGGTAGCGTTGGTATTCCTGGTGAAAACAGTCTTTTTCCCGTTCCTGCTGCTCCATACAACATTTTCCCCTACTTGTTCCTACTGTATCTGGTAGTTGGTGGTGGTTGGTTTATTATGCTGCGCTTGCGCCGTCCAGAAATTATTGAGCAAATGGAAAACGATCTCGAAGCTGTTCATACCCGCTTTGGTGATATGAAAAAGGTTTGATATTGCAACGTATTTGAGTTGTAAGATTTCGTTGTGAAACGAATCATAGAGAACACACAGGACATACGAACTGGGAGAAATTGCGATGGTTGGAAGTTTGCCGGAAAATAAAACGAAATCTCTTGTTGAGTTAGCTCACGACTTAAAGCTAGATTTCTTCCTGGTATCATTTACGGACGTTTTGGGGGGAACTCGTGCCAAGCTCATTCCTGCTGCTAAGATTGCTACAGTTGAATCTGATGGTGCTTTCTTTGCTCCTTTTGCTTGTCATTTAGGGTTAGGACCAGACTCTCACGATATTGCTGCTATTCCTGACCCAAATTCTCTGATTGTTCTACCTTGGCAAAGAAATGTTGCTTGGGTAGCTAGTGATGTTTATTTAGATGGTGAATTGTTTAGCGCGTCTCCACGTGTCATTTTCAAAAAAATACTCCAGCAGTGCGAAAGCCTGGGTTATAGCTATAAAACTGGGGTAGAAGCTGAGTTTTTCCTACTTAAGAAAAATGACCAAGGTTATGAAATTGCTGATGCAATGGATACAGCCGCCCGACCTTGCTATGATCAGTTGAACTTAATGCGGCAGTTTGATTTGATTTCCACCATTGTGAGTTACATGGAGGAGTTAGGCTGGGAACCTTACCAGTGTGATCACGAAGATGGTAACGGTCAATTTGAACTCAACTGGACTTACAGCGATGCACTGACAACTGCTGATCGGCATGTATTCTTTAAGTACATGGTGAAAACTCTAGCCGAACAACGAGGTTTGACAGCGACTTTCATGCCCAAGCCATTCTCGCATTTAACTGGAAATGGTGGACACATACATATGAGCCTTTGGGGAAGTGGGAACGCCTTTTTGGATAAAACGGATGAGATGGGATTGAGTGCGATCGCCTACGAATTTCTTGCTGGCGTTCTCGCCCATGCCCGTGGATTGTCAGCACTGTGCAATCCAACAGTCACATCATACAAGCGATTGGGAGCCAGCAATACCAATTCTGGAAGTACCTGGAGTCCTCGCTACATATCTTACGGCGGTAACAACCGCACGCACATGATTCGCATTCCGGAGGCGGGAAGGTTTGAATGTCGTCTTGTGGATGGATCTGCTAATCTTTACTTAGCTCAGGCAGGAATTTTGGCAGCAGGGTTAGAAGGAATGGCGAAGCATCTTAGCCCTGGAAAGCGCTTGGATGAAAATATGTTTGTGCGGGGTTCAGAGTTCCCCAACCTCCAGAAACTGCCAACTAGCTTATTTGAAGCACTCCAATGTTTAGAACAGGATGCTTTGTTGATGACTACTCTGGGAGAATTAGGAGCAAAGACTTTGCTGGAGTTCAAGTATCAAGAATGGGATGCTTACAACTCCACAGTGACACCTTGGGAATTGCAGCAGTACATCAATTGCTGATGGCTAATTGCCTT
This sequence comes from Brasilonema bromeliae SPC951, assembly GCF_012912135.1. Classification (GTDB taxonomy): domain Bacteria; phylum Cyanobacteriota; class Cyanobacteriia; order Cyanobacteriales; family Nostocaceae; genus Brasilonema; species Brasilonema bromeliae. The sequence continues at coordinate 7,325 of NZ_QMEB01000131.1, forward strand.
TTTGCCATTGGTTATTAGGAATTGATATAGGGGTGGACGAGTATGAAGGAAAAAACTGAATTTTATCAAAACCAATACCTAAAGAATTAGCTATTGGTCTTGATCGAATTCAGTTATCACAGAAAAACAGGTTTGCAGGGGAATTGCACCAAGCGCTAATAGTAATACGAGTATAAGCGATAGAATGGCAATGCTGAACGATTGATATAGTCATATTCCTGCATCTACAATTGTGCAAATCCAACATATCAAACTTGCTTTGGTCAAATGAAAAAGGTTTGATAAGTAGGTAGGCGGGAAAATTTACATAAAAGGAAGAAGAAACAAGTAAGGGTACACTTTAAAACTTTAGTTAGGGGTATAAAGCCATACGCTTGGTGATAAGGCTTTTTTCTCTCCTTGCAACCCAAGCGCCTCTCCTGCTTAAGAACTACCTCAATGGATAAATTTCTTAACAGCAACCGTATTGTCTTATCATCTCCCCCACTACGCTACGTTCGATACCTAATCGGTTCTCTGCCAAATTTTGATTGTTTTATCAGAACTACCACTTACAATAAAGCGATCGTCTGGGCTAATTGCAACAGAATTTACTGCTGCTGAGTGTCCAGTGAGAGTTTGTAGCAATTCTCCAGTCTCAAAACTCCAAATCTTGATAGTTTTATCAGCACTAGCGCTAAAAAGAGTTTGTCCATCAGGACTGACAACAACAGATTTAACTTCATCTGAATGTCCACTGAGCGTATAGACTACATGACTTGTGTCCAGATGCCAAATTTTAATTGTTTTGTCTGCGCTACCACTGATTAAGAATTCACCATTAGGAGAAATAGCTATTGCTTTCACCTCACCTGAATGCCCACTAAGAGTGCGTAATGGTTCTCCTGTAATTGGATTCCATAGTCTAATTTTATGATCATTACTACCACTGGCTAGGATTGTACCATCTGGACTAATCGCAGCAGCATAAACTGCGGATGAATGCCAAAGAGTGGAAATGCGTTCGCCCCTTGGGGGACTCCCTGCTGGAGTATCGCCTGTATGCAAATTCCAAATCTTAATTTTGTTACTAGCGCTGGCAAGAATTTGTCCATCTGGGCTAATCACTACACAGTTAACAGGTTTTTGATGCCCTAAAAGAGTATGCAATAATTTACCAGTCGCAAGATGCCAGACTTTAACATTATTTCTGGGGTGTTCGCAGCTACCAACAACGAGGAAATTTCCATCTGGGCTAATAGCCACAGATGAAATTTCTCCGATGTTTCCAGTTAAAGTGCGAATAACTTTTCCTGTGCTAAGATTCCAAATCTTAATCGTTTTATCTGCACACCCACTGACTAAAGTGTTTCCATCTGCGCAGATAGCTACAGATGTGATTTTATCAGAGTGTCCAGTGAAGGTGTGACTGAGATAAGCTGATTCTTGTTGGCGTTGATCTTTATGGTTAGCAATAGCATTCAACAGTTCCTCAGCATAAGTCATACTATGACTATCGCCAACTGCTGTAAAATATTCTTTCAACTTTTCAATGTATTCCTCATCTTCTATCTTCACAGCTGATTGCATTGCCTGTAAAGGATGGCTACCTTGCTGTTGTGAAACTTGGCGTAGTTGCAACCATGTGTTAACTGAGTAATCTACCTGTTCCTTTGCCCATATGTCATTTGATAAATGTAATAAAGTCCGCGCCAATTCCAATGCTAAATTAGGAATCCAGTGATGCTGCTTCACCTCCAGAGTTTGGTAGAGTTGTTTATATCCTGTGGCGATGGCTTGTAGTGATTTTGTATCAAGATTTGTCATAAAACTTGGTAGTAATTCAGGTAGTCGTGGAGGAACATCATTGTGAATCAAATGATATGCATCTGCTACCCAACCTGCACAGAGTATGTGACATGTAATCAAAACCTGGCAAAGTTTTTCAATATCCTGGCGATTGACTTCGTATTGTAAGGATAGCTTACTAATGTCAATGCCCTTTGCTTTCCATTTTTCTGCTTTTTCCAAAATTGCTAAATTAATTACATTGTCTCCGCCAAGATTATTAATTTCTTCTAGATTTTCTCCTAATGCTATGAGTTCATCTCTAATGGTTTTCCACTCAAGAGCACGACTTCTTGCCGACTCATAAACAATTTCCTTATATGGTAAGCGAGAAATCGTTTTATAAAAATAATTATCTTGTCCAATTCCCCAATAACCAATACGAAAATTTAAATAATTTTCATCACATTCTGACTCTAGAATTAAAATAGGCTCTGTTTTCAACATTCCAAACAGAGCCTTAATACTGGATTCACTATGAAAACGCTTACTATCCCATGCACCTGCTAAAAACTCTGTTGGTCTAATTGGATTGTGTAGAGAATAATGCTGATTAATAAATTCTCGTAAACCTTCAGCTAACATGAACTCGATATCTGAAATATCTTCTCCTCGATTATCAAATTTATCAAACTTTATTTTAGGAGGAGCAAGAAAAATTTTGAGTGGAGTGCGTTGAGTCTTGGTGTGAGACTCTAAAATTTGTGAAGGCAATAATCGTAAAGGCCAATTTTCAAAAATTTTCTGTACTTCTGGTAATTTGAGGGCTGTTTCTTGCTGTTGTGTTGCTATCTTTAGTTGTGTTTTTTGAAAATCAAATGCTAATTGCTGTTGCTGAATTTTTTCTTGCTCCAGTTTTCCCGAATGACTGATACTGTGACTCGCACTGCTAACAGATTGAAGAAATTCTTTAATCTCTTGGGAAGCTAGGTATTTTGCGAGTGTCGGACGTTCTTCATTTCTTTTTTGTATTAAAGCTGCAATGACAGGTGTCAACTCTAATACTATTTGAAACAGTAATCTTACTCCTATATCCATAAAAAGATATCTGCCAGGTCAATACAGTTAATACTGTTTAATGTTTGATGATAGCCATATTTTGTGTTAATTCCTGCTATCTACACCGAAAGATAGATATAGCCTATCCTACTACTAACTGGCGTTTGATTCTTTATTCAAAAAGAAATAATATGCCAGAAATCATCAAAAAATAAGTTATACAGATATTTAGTAATAAAAAAATAATTATAAATAGCTGATAATTATAACAATTGATATGACAACCATTACAATCGCTTTTCTGTTCACTCAACTATTATATAACAATTTTAAATGAGTTGTCAGATAATGCTTTTGGCTTCATCTCTCATAAATTGTGTTTTTTGCATTTTAGTAGTTCATTTGAGAGTTCAATCAGGTAAAAAATAGAAAAAACATCAATTAGCTTTAAAAAAGGAGATTAATCATTTATCTTGCTGATTGGGAAAATGTTGAGGTAAGGTACGTGGAACCCTATATTTCACGTACCTTAGAAAAAGACGTATAGAGATAAAAATTAAAATCTTATTCCCAGTTGACCGTTAATTCCTCGAACAGAGTTGTAACCAACACCAACGAAAACTTTATCGGTAGCGCTTACCTGAACGCCGCCAGAAAAAGCAACACCTTTATCTGCTGAATAGTATCCCAGTCCTACATAAGGTGAAATCACAGGCAAACTGATAAATTTTAATATATCTACACCTGTAGAACCGTCAGGACCAAATCCTAACTCTGCTCCCAAATTCAAAGCCCTTGCGCCTACAGAATAGGTAACATCACCATCTTGGCTACCAACTGATACCCAAGGTTGCGGTACTATTTGAGCATGAGCACTTTGTGGGGCAAATAAAGCTAATAAACTGAGTGATGCAAGCAATGTTTTTGCAATAACCGCTGTTTTCACGTTCTACTCCTTCACTACCTGCGACATTGTCATCTTTTTGGCAGAAATACCACTGACAAAAAACTGAGTACTTAAGCTAATTGCAACAGACTTGACTGCTGCTAAATTCCCAACGAACATCTGCAGCAGTTGACTTGTCCGGTGCTTACTGCTGTTAATTAAGGTTTGTCTAGTATAACTGATGGTGACGAAATGACTCTTACTTAAGTGCCCACTTTAGCAGTGGGTAGAGTCGATTTTCCAAAACATTGATACGAAATCGTGATTGGTCTTAATGTTTCTTTCTTTGTAACACAGCACGAAAATGACCTATGAATTACACAGAAGAATTGAAAAACTATTTAGATGAACAGGGACGTGTGAAAGAGTGGCCCTCTAAACGCAATAAGGGAAAGTTTCAAAAGTTGGTGTTGGAGTATTTAGCGTCAAAATTTGAGGTTGGTACCATTTATACAGAAAAAGAGGTGAATGCACTGCTTAATGGGCACCACACCTTTGGCGATCCCGCGATGTTGAGACGAGAGTTATTTGAAAGCGGGTTAATTGACAGAAAGCGGGATGGTTCCGCTTACTGGCGCAATCTTCAAAATTGACGCGACCAATCTTTAGGCCAACGTTCCACGACGACTTTGGTTTGGGTGAAAAATTCTATAGCATGATTGCTTTGACCGTGCAAATCACCAAAAAAGCTTTCTTTCCAACCACTGAACGGGAAAAAAGCCATTGGTGCGGCAACTCCTATGTTGATGCCAATATTACCAGCTTCAGCTTCATAGCGGAACTTCCGGGCAGCTGCGCCACTGGTGGTGAAAAGACAAGCCATGTTGCCATATTGACCGCTGTTGATGAGGGCGATCGCCTCCTCAATACTCTCTAAATGTATCAAACTCAGTACTGGACCAAAAATCTCTGTGCTGGCAATTTCACCTGCGGGGTCAACGTTTTGCAAAATAGTCGGGCGTATAAAATTACCATTTTCATAACCAGATATATTCGGTTCTCGTCCATCCACTAACACCCTCGCCCCCTGATCTGCCCCCTTTTGAATCAAATCCTCAATTCGTGTCTTACTTTGGGTTGTAATCACTGGTCCCATTTCTACGCCTGATTCTAAACCATTACCGACAACTCGCTTTTTAGCAGTCTCGGCTATTGCTTCTGTAAAGGTATCACGCATTTGTCCCACAGTTACTGCTATTGAAGCAGCAAGACAACGTTGTCCTGCACAACCAAAAGCACTGTCAGCAGCAATGCGTGTTGTCATCTCTAAATCTGCATCTGGTAAAACAATCAGGGGATTTTTTGCCCCGCCTTGGCATTGGACACGTTTACCATTTGCTGCCGCCCTACTATATATATATTTAGCGACAGGTGTAGAACCAACGAAGCTTATTGCTCGAATTTTCGGATGATCCAAAATTGCATCTACAGCTTCTTTGGCACCGTTTACCAAGTTGACGACACCTTTAGGCAATCCTGTTTTTTCTAACAACTGGAATATTTTTTGCATTGTTAGCGGTACCTTCTCCGACGGCTTGACAATGTAGGTGTTACCACAAGCTAGGGCATAAGGCATGAACCAAAAGGGAATCATCCCCGGAAAGTTAAATGGGGCAATGACTGCAGCAACTCCTAAAGGTTGCCGAATCATCATTTCATCGATACCTCTGGCAATATCTTCTAGGTTCGTACCCTGCATCATCATGGGGATACCACAGGCAACTTCTACATTTTCAATCGCACGCTGCATCTCGCCTTGGGACTCTGCCAAAGTTTTACCGCATTCCAACGTAATTGTACGAGCCAAATCCTCTAAATTCTCTTCTAGCAGATTCTTCAGTTTAAATAAATACTGTACTCGTTCCGTGGGTGGAGTGCGTCGCCAACTCACGAAAGCCTCTGCTGCTGCTTGGGCAGCTTGGTTTACCTCAGAAGCAGGTGATAAAGGTACTTTAATCAGTATCTCTGCTGTTGCTGGGTTGATAACATTCAAGTATTCTGTAGCACTAGATGTACACCACTGACCATTAATGTAATTAGGTAATGTCATCACTTTTTCCATCAGTCAAAGATGAATTCTCACAAAAGTAACTGTACACCCTAGAAGTAGGTCGAGGCAGCTAGGACTGGTTCAAACAGTTTTAGCCCGAAAGAGCAAAACCATGTTTTGCAATGCTGCTTTAGTTTAGCCCATGAAGAAACAACAGTTTGGAATCCTGGTTTTAAAAAACCAGGAGAGTTTAAGATAGGACGCAAAATTCTAAAACATTTCTGACATTGCCCGACAAAATGTCGCTTCTATTCGTGCTAAAATGTGTTAAATGAACTGTTTTGAGCTTGTGTAACCATTGGTTCCGGCATTATCAAACAGTTCAAATAAGCGGTTTAAGTTTTCTTAAACCTTTGTGGGATACCACCAAAGTTGAAAAATCAACAATGGTATACCTGGTTTTTTAGCTTGTCTAAAATGTCCAGGTTGAAAGTATCAGTTAAAGTATCTTTGTAGTTTTTAAAAAAAAACCACAAGGATACAAAAAAACACCTACATCCTTTCGAGAACCCTAATTCCCAGCAACGAGAGTCCCAGCTTTAGAGTTCTAGCCGTCAAATCACACAGTACTAGGCGCGATGTCCGCACAGGTTCTTCAGCTTTGAGAACAGGGCAATTTTCGTAGAACTTGTTAAATTTATCACTCAATTGATACAAATACTCGCACAAGCGGTTTGGTAGTAAATCTTTCTCGACTTCACTTATCACTTCGTCAAGCTGTAACAAGTGCTTTGCCAGAGTTAATTCTGTTTCTTCCCGCAGGACAATTGGAGCATCTGTTCCCAGCTTTTCAAAGTCAATATTACCTTCACGACTAATGCCCTGAGTCCTAACATAAGCATAGAGCATATACGGTGCAGTGTTGCCTTTGAGCGCTAGCATCTTGTCATAGCTAAAGATGTAGTTGCTGGTGCGGTTTTGGCTTAAGTCGGCGTATTTAACTGAACTAATACCAACTATCTGCGCAACATTATGAATAAACTCTTCTGTTTCTTCCCGCCCTTCTTCTTTTATTCTCTTTTCTATGTCTCCACGGGCGTGGGCGATCGCACCATCCAACAAATCCCGCAATCGCACAGCTTCCCCAGAACGAGTTTTCAATTTTTGACCATCTTCCCCCAGCACCAGACCAAAGGGTGCATGCTCAAATTCTACATCGTCTGTAATCCAGCCTGCCTTTGTTCCCACCTGAAAAATCTGAGCGAAGTGATTTGTTTGTTCTGTACCAACTGGGTAAATTACCCGTTGCACTTTATCTACTTGCACTCGGTAGCGAATTGCCGCTAAATCTGTAGCTGCGTAGTTATATCCTCCATCTGATTTTTGCACAATCAAGGGTAAAGGTTCACCTTCCCTGTTAGTAAAGCCTTCCAGGAAGACGCACTTTGCACCCTGATTTTCCACTAGTAGACCTTTTTTATCTAATTCCTCTACGACTTCAGGGAGTAAAGAATTATAAAACGATTCACCTCGTTCAACAAAAGGAGCAATCTCCAGCAAGTCGTAAATAACTTGGTACGCTCGACTGGAGAGTTGACAGACTATCTTCCATGCGAGTAAAGTTTTTTCATCTCCTGCTTGTAGTTTTACCACAGCCTGACGAGCTGCTTCTTGGAAATTTGCATCTGCATCAAATCGTGTCTTTGCCTGACGGTAAAACGAAGACAAATCACCTAAATTTAAAGTTTCAGTAGTGGTTAAAGCTTCTGGGTACGCTTCTTCCAAATAAGCGATAAGCATTCCAAATGGAGTTCCCCAGTCTCCTACATGGCTAATGCGCTCGACTTCATGACCGACAAATTCTACAATTCGAGACAGGCAATCTCCAATTACTGCTGGACGCAAATGTCCTACGTGCATTTCTTTGGCGATGTTTGGACTGGGGTAATCTACAATGACTCGCTTGGGATTTTTAGTTGGTGCGACTCCTAACCTTGGATCTGTTTGGATTGCCTTGAGTTGTGCTTCCAGATATTCTGTTTTTAGCTTCAAATTGATAAAGCCAGGACCAGCAATTTCTGGTGGCTTGCAAATATCAGATACATCAAGTTTATCAACTATTTGTTGTGCGATCGCCCTTGGTTGCTGTCCCAATTGCTTTGCTAGCGCTAAAGCAGCATTGGCTTGATAATCACCAAATCTAGGATTGCTAGCAGAAACTAAAATTGGATCTACTCCAGCATAGTCTATGCCAAAAGCTGCGCCCAAAGCCTCTTGCAATTTAACTTTTAGTTGTTCTTGTGTAGCTTTCATGTTTATTGTTTTTTTGTATAAGCAACGTTATTTTATCTACCCCTTTATCAACCATCAACTGCCAAGATATCGGAATACATAAGATATCACGCCTCTGCAACAATTGACATATTAACTTTTTTTGCTCAAAGAGGTGTTCTCAAAAACCCATTCATAACCTTGTTTGAATTTTTGCTTTCCATTCGTTTCAATAATGCTACCGTGAGCCATGATGACTCTATTGAAGTCCCAACGAAGTATCTTCTCAACTGAATCTTTCACCTTTTCCTTATCGCTTGTAGCTAATTTGTCTAAGCGTGATGGACTCAGTACCTTGTATGACCCCAGGAACTGGGCTGCTAACCGCGTTTTGAAAGAAAAGGTTTCATCAAAATGAAAGGCTATGTCGGTCAAGATCAAAGTCCGGCTTTTTTGATGGAAGAACACAAACTCATTAACTATTGATGGACCACTTAAATCAAGAAGTTTAAAGCCGTCAAACAATAAATAATCAACTTGTTCCTTAATGCTACCTTCTTTATTAGTTATCACTCTATCAAAAGAGAGTTCGGGTCTTTTAGAAACTAAACCTGGTACACCCCAAAGCTGCGCTTCTCGGTAAATGGACTTCAAGTCATATACAAAAAGATGGTGATAGAGATTTGGTGCAATAATATAAGCAACGTTACCAATTTCATTGAGTTGATGAATAGTAGTTTTGTCAGACTGAATTGGGGAAATAACTATTAATTCGCCAGTTGTAAGGCGAATAACTGTCATCCGCGTACCAACCTCAAGTCCCCAATACTTCAACGGTTGTTCTGCGATCCAAATATTGTTGTCGATTTCTCTGAGCATGGTTTATCGCTGACAAGCAGTGTGAATCAACTTCAGAATACTTCAATATTGTTAAAGTCGAATCCTCATACTTAAATCCAACCAAGAGGATTGAGTAATTGGCGCACTACTAGAAATATAGTTTACTCTTGTCTCGGCAACTGCACGGATAGTTTCTAAAGTAATATTGCCAGAGGCTTCGATTTTAATGCGACTATCATGCTGTCGAATCATCTGCACCGCCTCATGCATCATGTCAACAGGCATATTGTCCAACATAATAATGTCAGCGTTATGCTGCAAAGCTTCCTCCACCTCGTCTAAACTTTCCGTTTCTACTTCAATCGTTAAGGGATAAGGAATATATTGGCGAATGCGGGAAATTGCTTTGCCAATTCCCCCAGCAGCTGCAATATGATTGTCTTTAATCATGACTGCATCATCCAGTCCCATTCGGTGATTTACCGCTCCTCCCACGGTCGTTGCGTACTTTTCCAATAGTCTCAGCCCTGGTGTGGTTTTGCGCGTATCTACTAATTTTGCGGGTAAGTCAGCAATTTGCTCTACATATTTCCTAGTCAGCGTGGCGATGCCACTTAGGCGCATAACTATATTAAGAGCAACCCTTTCTCCCGTTAGTAGTGCATCCAGTGGACCATCCATTTCAGCTACCACTTCTAAACGCTGACAAGAACTACCCTCAGCCACAACAGGTACAAAGTTGACTTTTTCATCTAAAAGCTGAAATACCCTTGCCGCAACTGGTAAACCTGCTATAACCCCAGGCGCTTTCGCTATCCACTTTGCTTGTCCTACTTCTTCACTTATTAGGGTTTGCGTTGTGCGATCGCCCCGACCGATATCCTCCAACAACCAATTGCGCAACAGCGTATCTAAAACAAGCCCGGGCGGCAAAACACCAAAATGACTCACAGCTTCATTATTCCCTTCTCGACTTCCAGAACTACTATAGCCTAGAGTGCTTACTATATCTGGTTTTCACAACTCAATCAAAAAAAACTCAAAAAACTTTTCCAAAAGAGTTGACAACCAAGAGTGGGTTCGCTATATTGAATAAGTGCCGGAAGAGCGGACGCCAAACAAAGCCGACGC
>NZ_QMEB01000132.1 GCF_012912135.1 Brasilonema bromeliae SPC951
AAAATATTTATTTCTTTCGCTGGATTTTTTCGATAATTTTCAAGCCAATCACAACCTTGGGATAACAGTTCATCCAATGGCTTAATTTGCCATACTTGCACAACCCCATTATCTCCCCCTGCCACAATTGATTTTCCATCCGGACTAAAACTTATGCCCCAAATAGCTCCTTTCCCGGTCTTGAATTCAGCAATTTGATAGCCTTTTAAATTCCATAGTCTAACCGTGCTATCCATGCCCCCGCTAGCCAGATACTGTCCGTTGGGACTAAAACTCAAGCTGCTAACCCCTGTTTGATAACTAAAAAATTCCAATGGTTGATTACCAGATAAATTCCAAATTTTAATTACACCACTTTTGTCTGCTGTTGCCAGTTGTTTTCCATCCGGACTAAAACTCAAGCCACTAATTTTCCCTTGCTTTGTCTGCCATTCCTTAATTTTATGCCCAGACAAGTCCCAAATTATAACATTGCCGTCCCATCCACCAGTAGCAATTGTTTTTTCATCTGGACTAAAACTAGCTCGCTCAACTACATCTTGATGCCCCTCTAATATCGTCAATAGCTTACCCGACAAGTTCCATAATCTAGCTGTTTTGTCTGCTCCTGATGTGACAATCATCTGTCCATTAGGACTAAAGCTGAGGTTATTAATTAAATTTTTATGACCTTTTAATCGAGTTTTTAATTTACCGGATAAATCCCAAATGGCAACCGTATTGTCATATCCACCTGTAGCTATTAGCTGTCCATCGGGACTAAAATTTACACTCCACAGTGGACCTCTCCTATCAGCTTGCCATGAAGCCTGCTCCTGTCCTGACAAGTTCCACAGTTTAACTATACCCTCGTGATCTGCGGTCACAATTTGTTGTCCGGTAGAGCTGAAACTTACACTATTGACATCTTTTTGATGACCTTGAAATTTATTGATTGGCTGATTATGTTTGGACAAATTCCAAATACGGGCTGTATTATCAACTCCTCCTGTAACCAGATATTTTCCATCAGGGCTGAAACTGGCACTAGAAACCGCACCTCGATGACCTTGCAAAGTAGTTATGGGTTTACCTGACAAATCCCAGAGTCTGACTGTACCATCATTGGATGTTGTGGCAATAATCTTTCCGTCACGGCTGAAGCCGACATTTAATACTGAACCTTGATGTCCTTCTAATTTAACTGGGTCTTGTGCAGATAAGTTCCACAGCAGTGCTGTATTATCACCTGTTGCTGCTGTGGTTAAATATTTGCCGTCTGGGCTAAAACTCAAACTCAGAATTTGTTGTCCCTTGTGGGCTGTAAATTGCTTTAATTGCTTGCCTGATACTTCCCACAATCGAACTGTACCATCGTATCCTGCTGTAGCAACCTGCTGTCCATTAGGGTTAAAACTAATACTGTTAACCCTGCCTTTATGTCCGACAAATTCAGCGAGTTGTTTCCCCCATAAATCCCACAGCCGTGCTTTTTCTTCATCAGCTGTCGCAATTTTTTGACCGTCAGGGCTAAAGCTGAGGCTTTTGAAATTGGTTGTGGAAGCTTTAAATGAAGTCAGTTGGTTTCCAGATAAATCCCACAGTGTAATTGTGCCGTCTCCTTCTCCAGCAGCAATTTTCTTGCCATCAGGACTAAAGGCAACAAAGTTCATGGTTTTAACGCTGTCAGCAAGCACACGCTGAAGCCCCTTTTTTATCCATTTTTTTTCCCCTGATGGACTCCAAAGGATAACAGTGTCGTTCTTTCCTGCTGTAGCAATGTACTTTCCATCAGGGCTAAAGCTTACACTTTTGATTTGTTCCTGCCCTGTATCAATTCGATTTTGTTCGTGAATAGAATCCTCGATTTTCTGTAATGCCAATAGAGGGCTGGTAGCTGGATAATCTTTAAGTAGGGTATTATCCCTAATCATTTGCTTTAATTCTTGCCCTGCTTGCATTGCAGAGAGTAGAGCGTCTATTTCACCCGATGGCATTTGTCGTAAAGCATTGACACCCGCTTGTTCTAATTTTGTTCCTTTTTGGGCTTCTAGCTGTTTGTTAATGGCTATAGCTGCCGAGCCTAAAAATACAGCACCTAAAAACACACTCACTGCTAAATAAATATTGCTGTAGCGAATTTTCTTTTTAGCTTTTTGGTTAGCATCAGTCAATATCTGATTACGCTCTGTTGCTGTGTCCAAAGCAACCTGAGCTTCTAATTTTTCTAATTCTTGGCGTTCTTTCTCAGCTTTCTCCTGCTCTCTCAATTGCAAACTTTGGTGGATATATTCTTTCTCATTTGTCAAGTCTTCTTCATGCTTTTGTAACCAATCTTCAGCATCAGCGAGAGGTTTGCCCCGTAACAATGCACCCGAATCGCGATCGCTTTTCTCCCACTGACTCATAGCCGCTCGCATTCTTTCTAGCCAAGTGCCGAAGTCGCGATTTTCATTCATCCAGGTCTCAATCAGAGGCCATTGCTTAATCAGCGTCTCATGTATGATTTCTACCGTATCCTCATTATCTGCATTGCGGTTAGTAACGACTAATCGCTTTTCGGCTAGAATTTGTACCAAACGCCAGCGTTTTTCTCCTAATTCAGTTTTTTTTGCAACTCTACGTACATATCGCCTGTCGGTTCTATCTTTTGTGAATTGGCTAAAATTTACAAGTTGAATAAATATTTTTGGTACTTGCTCTTTCTGTTCTAAAGTCAAATTATTATAAACGTCATCAGCGTATGTTGCTAAAGCACCTTTTACTTGCCCTATTGCTGTATAATCTTCATGGGTTAATTGTCGGTCAGTTTGCTTTCCCTGTAAAGCAGCTTTCTTCAGTCGTTCAGTTCGCTTATTCCACAACTCCTCTAAAGCAAATGCCAATAAAGGTAAACAATCTTCCTTATTATATATATCACCTAAAATGCGTTCTACCAAACCGTCTTGAAATGTCACTCCATATTTCAAGGCAGGCTTTTCAATCACCTGCTCTAGCTTGTCGGGTGTCATCGAACCTAATTTTATATCACCTTGCTTTAACGCCTCTGCAAACGGTGGATAAGAAAGAGCTTTATCTAAGAAATCCGCACGCATAGTTGTCACCATCACCGTAGAAAGCGACTCGTCATTAGATGCTTGAATAATACTTAACAACAAATCCAGAAAAAGGTGCTGAATTTCGTCCTTGTAGGACGTGTATAGTTGCTCAAACTGGTCGGCAATTAACAGCAGTTTATACTGAGGATGTTTTCCTTGAATCCTAGTCAAAATTTTGGCAATTTCCAGCTTGTTGTCTTTGAGTTTTTGCGCTAAAACCATAGCCGTAGTTTTCTCATCATCTGACCTGTACAACGGAAGCAGTGCTTCAGCAATTGCATAGAAAGGGTCATCGTGAGAACCAAGTCGAAAATAGGTAAAAAGCCAATTTCCTTGTTCTGCTAATTTGGGAATCAGTCCCGCAAACACTAAAGAAGATTTACCACTACCGGATGCACCCAAAATGGGAATAAAATTACGATGTTGAGTGGCAGTTTTTAATTCATCTATTTGCGAATTACGTCCAAAAAATAATTCTGCGTGTTGGGTTTCAAAGTAAGATAAACCCCGATACGGACATGGACGGTCAAGGTCTTCAAGAGAAGTATCGGCAGGCTTTATTCCCACAGTTCTGTCATCTTCACGGTAGTTGTGGATGACGTACATAAATACATCACCTGTTGCTGACATCGCAGCATATTGCGAGCCATTAATTGTTTGTTTGATATTGCCTTCAGTCATGTCTACCTCATCCCTCAAATAATACTATTTCTTAAAAGTCGAGCTACAGGTAAGGACACGGTAATACCGTGTCCTTATAGAGATCGCACGCTATATCTAGCTAGAGTTTTCAGAAGTGTGATAAGATTATCTTTTCCAGTCTTCTGCTGGTGCGTTGTCATTGATTTGACTGATAGTCGCCGAACCAGTTGCAGAGGTTGCCGCAAATTTAACATGACTAACAGTCATATTAATACTGGGTATACCACCTGGTTGCTCTTTGAGTTGAGCGAGCAAATGTTGAGCTAATTTCACAAGTTCTGCATCATCGTTAGCTTTGGCAATTTTAACCTCAGTTTCAACTGTGACTTTGCGATCGTCTCTGTCTGGTGTTTTTTCCAATTTGTTAACCGCATCAACCAAGTCGCTATCTTGACCATGTTTCTTGGTTAAAGCATCTTTGAGGCTGTTGTAAGCAGCTTTAATAGCGTCTGTTGCAAAATTTCCTGCAACTCCTAAAATAATGGCTGAGGTGATAGGGTCCATAGTTTATTCTTAATTTACTTAACCAACAGCGTAACGCACGGTTCGCCCATATAACCGTATATTCTCAGATAGTAAGCAATAAAAACGGTATATTAGAGAGATAGTATTTGGTAAGCGTCACGACATTCAATATTGGCAAGTACTGTCACCAGAGACTTTGCCTCAAAATTCAACTTGGTTTATTATGACCAAAGTCCTTAGTGCGGCAGATTCTCGCTTGATAGAACGTGCTTCTACTGGGAAGTAGAGGACAAGACTTGTTAAATTTAATTAAGCTATAAGCTGTAGCTTTGCTGCTCTTTGGGTGTTAGGATAAATAGCCAACCTACTCCATCCCTCAAAAAGCAGAATGCTGAAAGCTGCAAACTAGTAGCGATTAAATGATGAAGGAATTACTCAATAGCTAAAAACTTGTATAAACTGCCCATTTCTTGATAAATCAATCGTCCGACATCTTGCGCTTTAAAGTTCTAATTAGTTCTCTCAACACATCATTCTTGGATCTAACCGTGGCTGAACAATACTTCTCTAGCAGTACATACTCTTCTTCGGTTAGTCGAAAATTTAACCGCTTCGTTAGTTTATTCATGACATGACGGAGCCAATCTGATGTACAATAGAATTGTACCCAAAATGTGGCATTAATGGCATACAAAGCATTTAGAACCAAATTAAAGTTATCTACCCAGCAAAAACCTGTAATGGCACAGCACGCGGGATACTCACGCTGGGTGTATAACTGGGGACTAAAGCTTTGGGAACAAGCATATAAAGACGGACTAAAGCCAAGCGTGGGGATGCTGAAAAAGTTTTTCACCAACCATGTCAAGCCACAGTATCAATGGATGAATCAGTTATCATCCAAAGTCTATCAGTATGCATTTATAAATTTGGGAGAGGCTATAGCGCGTTTTTTCGCCAAAAAAGGTAAGTCTCCAAGATTTAAGAAAAAAGGCAAAGCTGATCGTTTTACGATTGATAACTCGGGTGCGCCAATTAAGGTAGGTGGATTGCGTCACAAGCTACCTTTTATCGGATGGGTGCGCACTTATGAGGCGTTACCAGAGTGCATTACAAAGAAGGTAACGATTAGCCAGCAAGCTGGTGATTGGTATTTGAGTTTTCATATTGAGATACCCGAAGCCTCGCCAACGCCAAAGAGCATTGATCGAGTGGGGGTTGACTTGGGCGTAAATGCCTTAGCAACTCTTAGCACTGGTGCTGTGTACCCAAATTTAAAGGCGTACCGTAAGGCAAAGCATAAACTAGCAAAGCTGCAACGGTTGGCTAGTCGCAAGCAAAAGGGATCTAATAACCGTCATAAAGCCAACATAAAAGTTGCTCGTCAGCATAGACGAGTCGCGAGCATTCGCAACGATTACTTGCACAAAATCACAACGTATTTAGCTAAAAACCACGGTGAAGTTGTGATTGAGGATTTAAACGTGTCGGGCATGTTGGCTAACCATAAACTGGCATCTGCAATCGCCGATTGTGGGTTTTATGAGTTCCGTCGCCAACTTGAGTACAAGTGTGAGCGATACGGTTCAAGCTTGGTGGTAGTTGATAGGTTCTACCCCAGTTCTCAAATTTGTTCTAATTGTGGTTATCGTCAGAAGATGCCGCTAAAAGAACGTGTTTATATTTGTCCTTGCTGCAATGTTAGTCGGGACAGAGATTTGAACGCAGCGATAAACCTGTCGAACTGGGGTCGGCTTGACCCTGGAAAGCCTGTGGAGCAAGTGCCGCCGACGGTTTGCGACGAAACAGGAAGTAAACGCTTTAAACAGCTTTGTTTGTTTTGAGTAGATTTTATGGAGCAGATGGATGTAGTGCAAGCGATAAACACAGAAGCTAAACAGCGCGTTCAAGAACTGCGACAATTACTACAAAAAGCGAGCTACGCCTACTACGTCCTCGATTCTCCCATCATGGAGGACGCAGTTTATGACCAGCTGTATCGAGAATTGCAACAGCTGGAAAATCAGTATCCAGAATTAGTGACACCTGATAGCCCAACTCAACGAGTGGGAGAGAAACCAGCAACCCAATTTATCTCAGTTCGTCACAATGTTCCACTATATAGTTTAGAAAATGCCTTTAACATTGAAGAATTAAAGGCATGGGAGGGACGCTGGCGGCGACAAGCACCCAATGTAGGACAGGTAGAATATGTCTGCGAGTTGAAAATAGATGGTTCTGCCTTAGCGTTGACATATGAAAATGGTATTCTCACCAGAGGTGCAACCAGGGGTGATGGAGTTACAGGTGAAGATATCACCCAAAATGTGCGGACAATTCGCTCAATTCCCTTGCGGTTAAATCTAGAGACGTTACGTGAAAATTCTCTCCCAGATAGGATAGAAGTGCGAGGTGAAGCGTTTTTACCCTTGGAAGTGTTTAAACAAATCAATGAGGAAAGGCAAAAAGCAGGTGAATCAGTCTTTGCGAATCCTCGAAACGCTGCTGCTGGTACTCTAAGACAACTGGACTCCCGAATTGTAGCTCAACGGCGGTTAGATTTCTTTGCCTACACGCTGCACATTCCTGGTAGAGATGACGCCAGTATCGCTAATACCCAGTGGGAAGCGCTGGAATTGTTACAAAAGTTGGGGTTTCGCGTCAATCCTAATCATAAGCTTTGTCCCTCTGTAGATGATGTTGCACAGTATTACGAATACTGGGACACTGAAAGGTTGAATTTGCCTTATATGACGGATGGGGTGGTGGTAAAGCTGAATTCTTTTAAGCTTCAGGAACAACTTGGGTTTACGCAAAAGTTTCCTCGTTGGGCTGTAGCGCTGAAGTACGCAGCAGAAGAAGCACCCACCCGTGTAGAAAATATTGCTGTGAACGTCGGAAGAACGGGGGCGCTGACTCCTCTTGCTCAAATGCGCCCTGTACAACTCGCGGGAACAACGGTTTCTCGTGCTACCCTACATAATGCTGACCGTGTTGCTCAATTAGATATTCGCATTGGCGATACAGTCATTGTCCGTAAAGCTGGGGAGATTATTCCAGAAGTCGTGCGGGTTCTTAAAGAACTCCGTCCTGATAATACTCAAAGCTTTGTTATGCCTTCCCATTGTCCAGTTTGCGGACAACCTGTGATTAGGGAAATGGGAGAAGCGGTGACTCGCTGTGTTAATGCTTCTTGTGCGGCTATCCTTAAGGGGGCGATTGAACATTGGGTGAGTCGCGATGCTTTGGATATCAGAGGTATGGGCGAAAAACTGGTGCATCAACTTGTGGATAAAGGAGTGGTGCATTCTGTAGCTGATTTGTATAACTTGACAGAAGAGCATTTGTGTGGTTTAGAACGAATGGGGAAAAAGTTGGCACAGAAGTTGGTGGAGGCGATCGCCCAATCAAAAAACCAACCTTGGTCACGCGTGTTGTATGGTTTAGGTATTCGTCACGTTGGTAGCGTGAATGCTCAATTGTTGACACAGAAGTTTCCCACGGTGGAACAGTTGGCTGAAGCTTCACAAGCTGATATTGAAACTGTTTACGGTATCGGTGAGGAAATTGCCCAGTCTGTATACCAGTGGTTCCACATCAGTGCGAATCAAACTTTAATTTCTCGCTTGAAAGATGCTGGGTTGCAATTTGCTAGCACAGAAGAAGAAACACCGCTGAGTCAGAGTCATCAAAAGTTTACTGGGAAAACTTTTGTGATTACTGGTACGCTTCCTACCTTGAAGCGGGATGAAGCAAAGGCGTTAATTCAAAAAGCTGGCGGAAAGGTAACAGATTCTGTGAGTAAGAAAACAGATTATTTGGTTGTGGGGGAAGAGGCGGGTTCAAAGTTGACAAAAGCACAAGAGTTGGGTGTTCGTCAGTTGAATGAAGGGGAGTTGTTGGAGTTGTTGGAGGATTGAACCGCACCAGGTGCAGATAAGGGAGCGAACACAAGTACTAACCATCTTAACCTGCTTGTATTTGCCAGCACGCAAATTCTTAATCTGAACTCCGGCTTTGGAAGGAATTAAAATAAATTTGGTCCAGATATTATCAAAACAGCAAATGACTATATCTACCCCTTCCAGGATTACCTGTCAGGGGTTTGTTTGTTGTAAGAAAAGACTTGCTCAAAAATACGGAAGCTCAGACATAATTAAAGAAGTCGTTGGCTGTAGTGACTCCGATTGAACAAACAGCGTACTTTGGTCAGGAAAGGCTGTCCAATTTTGGTTGGATAAAGGCTCAGAGGCAACAATAACTTGGGTTGGCGGCTTTGCATCATCGCAAGACCAATAAAGAGTAGGGGCTTGTGTGCCGTAGGCGTAGCGAGTTGCCGCAAGTGCTTGACCATCACTGACAATTATATTGGCACTAAAGCTGGTATCATATTTTTTAGCCAGAACCGTCAACTTTTCTAGCGTGGCACGTAAGGCTGACAACAGAGTACTACCTGGAGATAACTGCCACATTTCCACCAGTAGGGCAAAGATATGTTCAGAGTCAGTCATGCCCTTAATTAGGCGATATGTGGAATCAGAAAGGCTGTCACGTATCGGTCTGGCGAGCGTCTGTTGAAAATTTGTGATTTCACCATTATGCACAAATAACAGCTTGTCACTGCGGAATGGCTGACAGTTGCTTATGTCGAGCGATTCGCCCGTCCCAGCGAGTCGGACATAGCCCAGTGCACAAGTAGATTGTACATAGTGGCTCAACTCTTCCAGGTTCGGATCGTTCCAGATCGGGATAGTGTTCCGGTAAATAAATGGTTTACCTTCTTTATCGTACCAGCCTACCCCGCTTCCATCTGCACAAACTACTCCTGACTTTAATTCAACGGGATTGTAACTTTGGTTGTAGAGCGAATGCTCTTGCTTATAGAGCAACTCATCTAATGGGATGGTATTGCCAAGGTAGCCAACTAATCGACACATAAGAAAAACAACTCTACTGAGCAGGGTACACTCACTGCAATAATGTTCGTATATAAAATTTTAGCACGCTAATTTTTTCTGGTGATCCCACACAGGGGGGATTTGCTGCTAAGGGGTTAAGTAAACGGCTGGTAAGTATTTTTACCAGCCGGCACAAGTTCACACAGCTTCTTGTATTAATCGCCGATAATTCCACCCCACGTGAGTGGACCAACAACCCCTACCGTATTAGAGACTATCTCGTCAGACTTTTGTATTTTAATGACGGCTGCTTTTGTGTTTGGACCAAATATACCGTCTATGGCACCGGTATAAACACCTTCAGATTTTAAACCTTCCTGAAGCTGTTTGACGACTTCGCCCTTTTCGCCTTCTCTCAAAAATTCTCCTGGTTCTTTGGGCCAATCAGAGCGAGGACGTAAAGCCTCCCACGTTTTTCCCCCTACAATCCCATCAGCAGTAAGCTTTCTACTCTGCTGAAACTTTACCACTGCGGCTTTAGTTTTAGAACCAAACGACCCGTCTGTTGCACCTGGATCAAACTCGTTCTTTCCATCTCGAAATTTCAGTATAAACTGCAAATCTATGACTTCTGGTCCCGTAGAGCCTTCCTTGAGAACTGATACTACCATGTGCCCCCCAGTTATTTGGCGAAAGCTGTAAATGTTCTCAACCATTATACGTATATTCCTATGTGTTTAATAATTGAGAAAAGATTAAGAACAGTAGTGGTCTTCTAAACCTGTTACGTATGGAGTAGTAGCCCTACTTTTCAACTCAGCAATGAAGTTTAATTAGTAGTGATTGATGAGGTCTCAGACGTCATTGAACAGTACAATCAACGGGCTGCTGATAACCTCTTTGTTACGCGACTTTGAAAAGTTTCCGGTACTCGCAAAGTTTCATAGAAGTCACAGAAACCTAAGCAACAATGACATCTTTACTGAATCGGTGTTCTATTTTAAATACATTAAGACCACCCTTTTGCCTGAAAGGACAGATGTGTGAAAACGCCCGTGCTCAATACCACATCTACGGCGTTAGCCGCGCTTCCCTATCAGGGGTTCTCATCCTCCCACTTGCACCTGATAGAACTTCCATTCACATCAGGTGCAATCAATTCAACCTCAAAAACTTCTGCAAAGCACTTTGCCACATGGGCGCGTACCTCCAACAAAGAAATATCAGGAATCCATTGAGCTAAACTACCCACAGGTTTATCAGCAATACCACAGGGTACAATACGCTCAAATCCGCTCATGTCAGGACAGACATTTAATGCAAAGCCATGCATGGTAATCCAACGGCTAACTTTAATCCCAATAGCAGCAACTTTACGCCCTTCTAACCAAACACCTGTGAAACCTGGATTGCGTTCTCCCTGTAAGCCATAAATTTTGAGTGTCCGAATTAAGACTTCTTCTAGTTGACGTAAGTACCAGTGGAGGTCTTTACGATAATGGTGCAAATTTAAAATTGGATATCCTACCAGTTGACCGGGACAATGATATGTGACTTCGCCACCTCGTTCAACTCGATGCACTTCATACGTACTCTTAGTATGGTCAAATTTCAGAAATTCTGAACTAGCTCCTTGTCCTAAAGTGTAGACAGGCGGATGTTCTAACAAGATTAGCACGTCTTCTAAGCTAGGGTTTTGAATGCGCTCAGCTAGAAGAGTACGCTGCCACATCAGCGCATCTGAGTATGGTATCACTACTTGGTTATATAGCAAACATTGATGATTGTGCAAAGACATATTACAAACAAAGAAAAAACTCAACCAGAATACAGAGCAAAATGTATCTCTTGTAACCAATAGGGGTTCACAAATGTCAAGCTATGCAAAGGATTCTAAAGGAAAGTCAAGGGAATTGGTTTTCCAAAATACAAGGTGCTAATTTTGAATATATAACCTCAATCGAGTTGGGAGGAATTCTCTGCAGTAACCATCACGCCAACAAAAGAGTAACAAGTCTACTGGCTGATGACGCCGAAACAATGGTTGACATAAAATACAAAATAAGAAGTGCAAAAAGACCTGTGTATTTTAGGAAAAACGATTAAGCCTCCTGAGTGAGAAAACCAAAGATGTCTGCGTGAATATCTAATTGCTTTTCAACCGATTAGAATCACAGCAGAGGTTCTTGAACTAAATATGGGCGAAACCTCACAAAAACTCAGATTCAGTGGGCTTAGGCTAGGCGTCTTACCAGCAAAAAGTCATAAGACGCGTAGTGGTGAGACAGCGCTACAGTCCTTGTTTCCCGACAGAGGCGACTGCGTAAACGCAAGCGCACGCCAAGGGCGTTAGCCGTAAGGCGAAGGCAGGCATACGCGTAGCGTCTCCGCAGGAGATACCCGAAGGGCTTCCCGTTAGGGTAGAGCCGTTTCCACTTAGTCTCTTATGTTTTTACGGACACGCTACGAGTGTACGTTATGCTTCTGTGTAGGAGACACGCTAACAGAACTATGTCCTTGGGGCACTCACTGGCGAACGGTGAGTCCAGCGCTGCGGGAGGGTCTCCCTCCGCAGGTGACTGGCGAACCCGGAGGGTAGTCAGTCTAAATCCGTTCACGATTGATTCTGGCGGCAGTCATAGACCTTACCGCATTTCCTTGTCATCCGAAACAAAATTCACAAAAAATATTGAGTGGGAGAGTTTACATGAAGCTTGTCATCCACGGCAAAAATATTGAAATCACTGATGCAATTAGGGATTACGTGCATCACAAAATTGAAAAGGCGGCAAGTCATTATCAAAACATCACCAACGAAGTGGATGTCCATCTGAGCGTAGCTCGTAATCCCCGAATTAATCCCAAGCAGTCGGCTGAAGTTACGATTTATGCTAATGGGAGTGTGATCCGTGCTGAGGAGAGTAGCGAGAACCTCTATGCCAGCATAGATTTGGTGGCAGACAAAATTGCCCGTCGGCTGCGTAAATATAAAGAGCGGCGTCAAGAGAAGAAAACACACGCCCAAACAACAATTGAAGGAGTTGTTCAAGAGGCAGTAGTTACAGATTTAATTGGCGATCGCACTCCAGAATTGCCCGAAGAAGTCGTCCGTTGTAAATATTTTGCCATGCCTCCGATGACTATGGCAGAAGCTTTAGAACATCTGCAATTGGTAGGACACGACTTTTATATGTTCCACAATGTGGAAACTGGCGAAATCAATGTCATTTACGAACGGAATCACGGCGGTTATGGTGTGATTCAACCGCGTCATACCAATAATGGTCATACCAACAGCAAGAACGGCAAGACAAGCAATGGTTACGTTGCTATGCCGGAGAAGACTTTCCAGAATAAGGTGTAAAAAGAGGTAAGGTGAGTGGAGCGATCGCGCAAAGAAAGGCGATCGTTCCACTTACCCTATTCAAAAAACTTTATTCACTCTTTAACATCGCTGCTATCAGGCTGTTTGCAGTTGTTGCAACGTTTTGAGTGCTTCCTCAACGTGACCTTTGAAGTTAAACATTGAGTCAAAGACATACTGTACAACTCCTTGGTTATCAATAACATAAGTCACACGACCAGGAATCAAACCGAAGGCTGTAGTTGCGCCGTATTGCTTCCGCACTTGGTCGCCTTTATCGCTTAAAAGGGTAAAAGGCAGTTGGTACTTAGCGGCAAATTTCTGGTGAGACTCTGGTGAGTCACCACTCACACCAATAACTTCTGCGCCTGCTGTTTTAAAAACTTCATATTGATCGCGAAAGGCACACGATTGAGTTGTACATCCTGGTGTGTCGTCCTTGGGGTAAAAGTACAGGACGAGTGGTTTACCGCGAAAATCTTGCAGGCTCACAGGTGTACCGTTCTGGGACGGTAATGTGAAATCGGGAGCTGTGTCTCCTACTTTGACTGCCATAGGTACTTGTAGTATTTCTTAATAAAATTTTATTTTAATCCGTAATCTAGTGAATACTTTCCACCAGCCAGCTTTATTTGCCAAGCTAGTGGATATAGTGTCCGGAATCGCATCCATCATATATTCAAACGGCACTTGTGAGTTAGTTAAGCGCTTCGCATTGCTTGAGCAGTCCTTGCGTGTTGGAGGAGCATCTGCTGCAGAAATTTGGGGCAAGCAACGGTCTTGAATATCTTTTGTGCGATCCTAATGTTGATGCAGTAAAGGTTCACGGAGCTTGATCACAGGAGATGATTTTGTGAGGTTTTGATGTCACAACTCTCAACGCTACCTCACCTGGTTTTAATACTGCCATGAGCAATTAGAGATCTAGGGAAGTCCGCAACAACCGCGCTTTACAACATCGACTTAGTAAACCCAATATTGTCATCAACGACTGTTGTTGGACCTACGGGAATTTTTTTCGGGTCTGGTAGGTCGAGTTTCTCGAACTCAATTTTGTCGTTCCACACCTTTGTGAAGAAATCCTTAAACACCTCAATCGTGAACAGCTCGCCAGGACAGCGACGGTATCCGAAACCGAAAGGCGCGTAGCCTGCATAGTCACATACGGGAAACGCCTTGTCATCAACAATACCGTAAACAGTGCCAAATGCACTATTGGTTAGTTCTGCTTTTCTGCCATCCTTCACCTCGAATGTCGCTTTGTGGAAGGGACATTGGGCAAATCCGATCTCTTTAGATTTGGCTTCGTCAATTTGGTCGCTGGTTGGCGCATCTTTGTAGCGATCAGGATCGAATTCCCCTGGCTTCTCCCAGTGTCGTGGGTATTCACTGGTCGCTTTATGCGGGCTTATAACATAGCCATATCTATCGTATGGTGGTTTTCTCACTTCTCCCATAGCAGAGATGCTTCCAGTGTTTGGCGAAATTGTGCGGAATAACTCCATCACGAACCGATCAAGGGGGGTAAAGGGTGAATCGTTCGCTTGGTCATAATCACTTTCCATCGTCTTTTTAAACCATGCCCGGACTTCAGCATCTCCTGTGTTTTTGCTCAGTTTAGACATGATGTTGTAGATAGTATTGCCCCACTGACTCAAGGCAACGAAATTATGGAAGCACTCGAAAACAACATCTTTGCGCCTGAAATCCTCTCCCTCTTCACCATTCTTGATCCAGTAGTACACGAATGTCTTCTCTGGATCTGCTACATTTCTCTTTACCACATCCTCGACTCTTTGATCAATCCACTCTTTCAAAAACTTGCGGCGCGCGCGCACCCTCATGTAATTCTCATAGACAATCTCCTGTGTTGGATCTCGATAGGCAAGGACAGTGTTGAAACTCTCCCCTATCTCCCGAACCTCCGGCGGAACGGCATCGCCCTTGACACCAAGATGTAGATCCCAGTACAGGTCGAAATAGTTATCTAAGTACTGACGCATCAAGGGTTTACCAGCATTTTTTTCGTCAAATAGCTGGTCGAAAAATTTCACCACCTTGTCCCCATAGATGGGACGATATAGATCGGGAGTAAGAGCCGAATAGTAAATCCTTTTTCTAAGATTATCGTCGCCACGTTTTTCGTAACCTTGAATAAATACTGAGAGTCCATCCTCTTCCTGATTCGGTTCCCAATTGTCATATAACAGTCCCCAAAAGTAATATGGTAGGGCGTTCTCCTTGGTGAGTCTTTCCTCATCGATCATGGGAAGGGATAGCTTCTCTCCTTGATAAACACTTGTAAGAAAAGCAGGCACAATCACATGCTTGATGTAAGAAAGGTCAAAAATGGTAGGGAGTGATTCGCGAAGACGACTGAGGGCTGAAGCTTTTCTCTCAGGAAGCCTTGAATTTATATCTTCCTTAACTTCGTCCGCAAGAGTAGAAAAAAATTCTGAAACATCAAGAATAGGAAAAAAAGACATGATTTGGACTCCTTGTGTCTGGCTGCTGTAAACTCATGCAGCTACATCAAATAAATAGATGCCAGCATTTTGATCTGATGCAGCTGGAGCTAGAGGGCGGTCAAAAAGCAGGTAAACTAAGACTCAGCAAGTAATAGACATCATGGCCACCATACCTTGATGCCTGCTCCAGCAAAACCGATGCCGAAGATGACTCCAGATATGACAAAGAGTAGGTTAAGACCTAGTACAAAATACCCGATAAACCCTTGACAAATCCAGCTTTTCCTTAACTTGTAACAAATCTATAGGACTTACGCATTGACAAAAAATACCAAATATGGGCTTTGTATGGATTTCAGGCTTTCAGGCTTGATTTTTCGACAATTTTTAGGCGATCGCGCAGACCAACAGACGCGACGAGCGCGTATCGCTACTCATCAATGATTGTGAAAAGCCTGAAACGACCGATTTTCGTTGATGTACATGATAATGAATTTGAGAGCGTGCGTAAGTCCTAATCTACTGAGCATTGTACTTGATTACCTGGACTAGGCAAGCTAACTTAGAGTTTCTAAAACAAAATTCCTCCTATGCGTCTGACTTCGCTTGATGTTTTTCGCGGCATAACTATTGCAGCCATGATTCTTGTTAACATGGCGGGTGTTACCGAACCTCCTAATGTCTATCCTCCACTACTCCATGCAGATTGGCACGGCTGTACCCCAACTGATTTAGTCTTTCCTTTCTTTTTGTTTATTATCGGTGTAGCGATGACTTTCTCGTTGTCAAAGTACACTGGCGACAACAAACCAACAGCATCTGTTTACTGGCGTATCCTGCGTCGGGCTACGATTTTATTTGCTTTAGGGTTATTACTCAATGGCTTTTGGAATAAAGGTCCTTGGACTTTTGATTTGAGTACTATCCGCATTATGGGAGTGTTGCAACGCATTAGCTTGACATATCTCCTTGCTTCTGTTGCCGTCCTTAAACTCCCACGTAAAGGACAATGGATACTGGTAGGAGTGTTACTCATCGGCTACTGGTTAGCCATGATGTATGTGCCTGTTCCCGGTTATGGCGCTGGAGTGCTGACGCGAGAGGGAAATTTCGGTGCTTATATAGACCGCTTAATTATTCCTCAAGCACATCTTTACAAGGGTGATGGTTTTAAGAATTTAGGAGATCCAGAGGGACTTTTTAGCACTATTCCTGCTGTTGTGAGTGTATTGGCTGGATATTTCGCTGGACAATGGATACGCGCTCAGCCAGTGAAATTTCGTACAAGCATAGGTTTAGTCTTATTTGGTCTTGGTTGCTTAATTATTGGTTGGGCATGGGGCTGGACGTTCCCGATTAACAAAAAGCTATGGACGAGTTCTTATGTAATTTTTACTAGTGGTTGGGCATTATTATTACTTGCAGCTTGTTATGAACTTATTGAAGTGCGACGGGTGCGGGCTTGGAGTAAACCTTTTGAAGTGCTGGGATTAAATGCGATTTCCCTTTTCGTTGCTTCTGTACTGCTGATTAAAATTTTGGTGAGAACTAAAGTCGGGTCTGGAGAAAATGCTCCCAGCACTTATGATTGGATTTATCAGAATGTATTTACGTCTTGGGCTGGCGCGGTGAATGGTTCTTTATTGTTCGCGATTGTCACTGTCTTACTGTGGGTGGCGATCGCCTATGTGATGTATACGCGGCGATGGTTTTTCAAAGTCTAAAGTCTTGCTTTTATTGATTTGTTGATTTCTTAGTCTTCAAATCACCATCGGTATCTGGCTGCAGCAGAGCCTTTCTTACTGCTGCGTTAGACGCTCTAGCTGCATAGAATAAAGCATTTTTGCCATAATTATCTTTAGCGTTCACATCAACCCCAGCAAGAATCAGGGTTTTCACCAGATCTGGATCTATCTGTTTGTTTTCTCCCCACATTGCTACACTTATCAACAATGTTTGTCCCCTGTCATCCCTTGCATTTACATCAATCCCAGCTTTCATCAGGGCTTGAACATCCTTCGAGAAGCCGTATCTATTTGCTACTGTCAGCACCAGCGCACGGGCACGTTTGATATCTCCCTGTCCAATCGCCTGTGGTAGAGATTTATAGTGGGTGAGATGAAAACCCTGTGGCTTTAGCCCAGGGACGCCACATG
>NZ_QMEB01000133.1 GCF_012912135.1 Brasilonema bromeliae SPC951
GCAAGTTCTGACGATGAATGTAGAATCCCCTCGCCTTTAGGCAGGGGAGTGTCAAATAAACTGACAGCCACACTCACAAACTAGCTAAAGATGTGTGCTGCATAAAGCTAAAGCCTGGCTGATAAAAAGCTTATTACTTAATTAATTCACAAAAGATTTTGACAAATTGTTAGGAGACAAAAGATATGGATGCTCAGGAACTTTTGAGACGATACGTATCAGGACAGACTTTAGCAATGTAAACCTGGTTCATGTGTGCTTAACTAATGCAAATCTGGTTGGGGCACACCTGATTGGAGCACACTTGATTCGCGCAGACTTAAGGGGGGTAGACCTGACTGCTGCACATCTAAGTCAGGCGAATTGTCAGACAATAGCTTATTTGACCGCAGCGATATCACCCAGGAAGTCGTAGACCGTCGGCAAATTGAAAACTTTTGCTGTTTTTGCCAAACCAATCACGTTATTCTTGAGAATTTGCTGATCAATACTATGAACACCTAGAAAAAGTCCAGCCTGATGGTCAATCAGCAACATGGCGGCATTATCAGGTGTCAGTGGATCGTAAAATGCGTCGCTGTTACCTGTTATGTTAGTCATTGACAGTTCCTTGAGCGGTTCAAGGCTAATTATTCAATGAAGCTAACGATTCCGCAAGTAGGTACACGCTTGTACGTAACGTTCATATTGAAAAAAGCATTTTTGCTGCCAGGAAACTTTTGATTTGGTTCCCGTAAAGCTAAGTAAGGTAGTAAGGCAAAAGCCCCAACTCCAAAAGAAACAGAAGCAAAAGGCCAAGCAGGAATTTTTTGTCCTTTACCATCAATAAATGCCACGCAGCTGTAAATCATAGGCCAGATGCCCATGATGTTGAAGAGTGCTACAACTAAAGGGTTAATTCCTTGCCACTGACCAGTAGAAAGATTTTTAATCAACTCGAATGTATCAGGTTGATTAGGAGGGGCAAAGAAAAAGGCATAGACAATCAGTCCTAGCCATAGCGCTCCAAAAGTAATTTTTCTGACCATTATTTAAGCTAGTTTTGACGAATTCACTAATTGTTTTGCCATAACTCAGATCTTGGATCTGCTTTTTCATCCGCCAATAAATAAATTTCTTGGCTCAATATTCAAGTCCGTTAAAACGGACTGGATAAGTTTTTGAGTCCGTTTTAACGGACTTGATCTATTAGCCTTGAACTTGAGTTCAAGGCGTACTCACCGGTGAAGTCCAAGATTTGCCATATGCTGTTTTTTTATAAATACCTACTGGCTCTACTGGGGATTGAAACAACTGAAAGCTTCTGAGAGGTAATCAGCAGCAGCAGCGACTACGGCGATCGCACTTTCATAATTCAGCCGCGTTGGCCCCAGAACTCCCACGCTACCTAATGATACAGAACCTCGGCGATAGGTCGAAGAAATCAACGAGCAAGTGCGTATAGGTTCTAGAGGGTTTTCTGAACCAATACGAACAGTGACTCGCGGTTTACCCATCTCCTCCGCCTCCGGTTGTTCTTCAAATATTAATCGCCACAGTTGGTCTTGTTCTTCTTCCAACAGGTGGATGAGCATTTGCACTTGCTGTAATTCCGAAAACTCTGGCTGACGCAAAACTTCAGCAACACCGCGAACCATAATTTGTGTTGCAGATGGTGTCAGAGTGCGACGAGCAAGATCAGCAAGTGAATTTTTCAAGAATTCGCCATATCTTTGGAACTCTTGGGCTAATTCACTCCATTTCAAGTTAGCTAATTCAGTTATGCTTTTCCCCCGCAAGTGAGTATTCAAAAAATTAGAGACAATCTGCAACTCCCGGTCGATGACTTCTGCATCTGGCTGTGCATCTTCCGAGGCTTGCGCTAAATCCATCAATGCTGAATGTGTCTCATATCCATCCGTCACCACAATCAACATCACCCGTCCCGTTTCTACTTGTACGAGTTGTAAATGTCTCAACACTGCTGTTGCAGTTTGCGGCATTGTAATTAAGGTGATGCAACCACTTAAAGTTGCTAAAATGTGAGCGGCTCCTTGTAGGAGAGCTTCTAAGCTCCAATCCTCCCACTTGAGCCGCTTCTGCAGTGATAGTTCTACCTCTCGTGCTAAAGTTTCAGAAGGTGTAATCAGCTGGTCAACATAAATACGGTAGCCAGAGTCGGAAGGTACGCGTCCCGCAGAAGTGTGAGGCTGGTACAGTAACCCAACTTTTTCCAACACGCCCATCACATTGCGAATTGTTGCTGAGCTAACACCAAGGTTGTACTCTTCAACAAGAGCTTTAGAACCAACAGGTTCTGCTGTGGCTATATAATGACGTATTGTTGCCCAAAGTATCTGCTGTTGACGATTTGTAAGCTGGACTTGCATAAGGAGTTTTTTACTGAAGCCGAATTTTAAGCGAACTTTGAAAAAGTTTTTAGAGATAGCTCTAAATTAAATAAGGATTAATAATAGTAAAGCAACATAGCAAACACTTTGCTTCTACGAGAATAAGGAAAAAGAAGTAAATAAAAGTAAATATTCAGTATTGTGTTGATAAAGTTACTATTAATACAAGTTTACTGCTGAAAAAAGCTTTTGGATTGAAGTAAATAGCCCCTACTTATGGATACTTGCATAAGCTTCTTGAAATCTCTGTATTTCAGGTTACGAATTTCCGGAACAGCCAAAAAAGGCACGTAGGTAGAATACAATATTTTCCACTCAACACTTAAAGCTATCCTAGCTTGTACAGAGGATAGCATAGACAAGTTGGAATCGTCAGTCTTAGGAGACTACATAGCCACTTCACTCAAAACAGGAGCTAGTATTGGGGAATTGAAGAGTCAACCAAAGTTGAGTAAGCATCAATTCCACCCATAATATTTTTGACATTTGTAAAGCCTTGAACAACTAACCACTGACACATCTGAGCAGAACGAATGCCATGATGACACAGCACAAGGGTTTCAGCGTGAGGATCTAAGCGAGTGTTGACTTGATCTGCCCAGTCAGGAAACTCACTCAAAGGTAAATTGACAAAGCCATCGATGTAGGCGATCGCCACCTCTTGTGGTTCACGCACGTCCACAAGCTGAATTGGGTCTCCTGAAGATAAGCGTTGTGCCAGTTCCTCAACGTTAATTTGGGTAATGGATGGTTCGGAAGGTTTGCCCATCATGAAGTTTTGATAATTTTTCTATACTATATTATATTCACAAAAAATCTTCGTTTTTTGGGGTTGGTAGGTGCGTAAGTGCTGTTTCATTCAAGAACTGAAAAATTCGGTTTTAATGAAACGGGTATCAGCCTTAATTGCAGAATTTTCTCTAGAGTTCGGCTGGATGCGCGAAACTGAGCATCTAACAATTAGAGATAACATGATTTTTGATAGACTTGTGCACAAGTTTCAGTACTAAACTAATTTCTAGTAACAGAACTACCATTCATAATTTAATTTGGTATTTGATTATTAGTATTTGCACCTCTAGCAGTCTGTATAAAAATTATGACACAACGTTCATTTTTGCGAGTTGTAGCAGTGGGTATTATGATGCTGCTATTGATTGGTATGACTGGTTGTAACGGGTTATCCGCCAAAAATTCCCTAACCGGTATCGCTCCTACAGGACAGTCAGATGCTGCCATATTCGTGTCTAAACAAGCACCAGTTATGGTGTCGATGCTCGTGAATCCAGAACGCTTGCAGGCGTTTGAGCGTGATGGAGAACTGTCAAAATTGAAAACAAGATTACTGGCGAATACGGGTATAGATTACCAACAGGAAATTAAACCTTGGTTAGGGAACGAAATAACATTAGCTGTCACAAGCTTAGATATTGATCACGACTCTGAGAACGGACAACAGCCAGGGTATTTAATGGCACTTGCAACCACTCAACCCGAGAAAAGCCGTGAATTTGTTCAGTTATTGTTTTCTAAGCGGGCTTTGGCTGGGGCAAACTTAGCAACTGAAGAATACAAAGGCGTGAAGCTGATTTCTGACAATCAGATTCCTTCAACGTCTGATCACAACGAAGGAGTCAAAAACCAAAATAGTCTTGCTGGTGCAGTTGTAGGTAATAGCTTTGTCTTGTTTGCCAATCACCCAAAAGTGCTGCGAGAGGCAATTAATAATGTACAGGTATCCGATTTGAATTTAACCAGTTCCGGCAAATACCAAAAAGCAACCAAACAACTGTCCAAAGAAGCACAGGCTGTTGCTTTTCTCAATCTCCCCGTAGTAGCAAAATGGCAGAATCTCAAACCCGATGCTCAAACTTATGACAACCAAATTATTTCCTTAGTATCAAACCCCAAAGGATTGCTCGCTGAAACTGCTTTTTTGGCTAAAAAAGAAACCTCACCCCCAGCTGCACAACTCTCTAAACCTGTGGGTGCGTTGGATTATATCCCAGCTTCAGCAAGTTTAGCAGTAGCAGGAGCAAATTTAAGCGGTTTGGGTGACAGTGATTTAGCACAACTTTGGCAACAAGTCACAGCTAGCCTATCTGCTTCCACAGAAGATGTGATTTCTAAATTCCTCCCGGTGGCAGATGTTCAAAAACGTTCCGGCATAAACTGGAGAGAGGATATTTTCAACTCGGTGCAAGGAGAATACGCTATAGGATTGTTACCCCGTGCAGAACAAACAAATCCCGATTGGATTTTTGTAGCGGAAAAATCCGAGGGGACACTCGCAGCAATTTCCCGTTTGGATGAACTCGCCTCATCAGAAAGGCTTTCGCTGAATTCCTTCACCCTAAATGACCAAAAAATCTCTGCTTGGGCACAGCTAAAAACTGCTATCAATAAATCTAGTGAAGCAAAAGAGCGAGAATTGTTTACAATTCAAGCAAATGTTCTAGCAGCGCGTGCTGACATTGGAAATTACGAGATTTTTGCATCTTCTGTTGAGGCAATCAATGCAGCTTTGACGGCTAAGGAGAACCCCTTAGTTAAGAATCGTGATTTCCAAGACAGTATCGCTACTATTCCTGAACCGAACCAAGGTTATGTGTATATCGACTGGACAAAGAGTCAGGATATTTTAGAGCGTCAACTACCAATTCTAAAGTTTGTGGAGGTGCTGGGCAAGCCGTTTTTCAAAAATTTGCGATCGCTCACCCTCAGTAGTTATGGTAGTGACACAGGATTGCTCAAAGCCGGCATATTTTTTCAATTTAATCGTTAGTCAAATCCCGAAATCTCTATAAACCAAGCTGTAGCTATTCATGGTTCATGGAGTACAGAGGGTGCAGGGAAAGACTTAGTACATTTCTAGTCTTTCCCTGCTTTCTTATCATTCTGTACTTTCAGGTTTGGTGTAGGTATTGGTATTTCACCAACTTATACCAATTTCAGAAAAGAATGCGACAGATGGGTAGATGGGTAGATAGGTAGGTTGGGGAGCCACTGCGTTGGGCGGCTTTGCCGACTTGTAGACGCCCAGAGGGCGGCTTCCCGTAGGGTAGCAAGTGGCGTTTGAACGCAGTGAAACCCAACAAAATCAAAATTTTGGAGTTGGGTTTCGTTCCTCAACCCAACCTACATGTATAGCTACATGTGTTACCAAGGGTTTAATAGCAGTCACCAGATTTCATGTCATCTAACTCAAGAATCCCTATGAATTTAAAATAAGTGGTTGGAAACTGAAAAGCAAAACTAAAACAAAAAGCACTGGATAATTAGCCGTCGTTCCAGTGCCTCTGCAATTTTTACGGTTGACTACCCTGTCTAATGTTTGGTCAAGTAACCTCGAAGTTTTTTCTTAATACTACTTAATTACCAATTATGCTGCTTCCGCATCCGTAACCAACACCATTCATGCAATTCATCATATTATTTCTCATTCGCATATCTTCTATTATCCCTTGCATCTCTCTTTCTCTCCCTTGCATGTATCTTCTTTTCATTTCAGCAAGTGATTGCCGTTGTGCAGGAGTTAAATTATTTTCGTTTACTTGAGATGCTTGCTGTCCGTTAACATTTGACTGTAAAACGTGGGTGCTTATAAGTTTCCATCCACCCGGTGTTCGTTTCCAGATATCTTGGTATTGACTTACATTTGAAAAAGGGACAGGAACTTGAGGATTGTTCGGGTTTGAACCAATTGCACTTGTATATCCAATACCTATCACTGTTGCAGTTTGCCCATTGATTTGGATTTGTTTAATCTCATCGTGTGCCTTAATTTGACGTATATTCTTAAAATCGTTTTGTGTTTGTTGGCGCTCCTGCTCCAGATTTGTTAACTTTCCATTAGGTCTAATTATGGTGAATTCAGGAGCATAGTCAGCAAATATTTGATTAACATCCTTACGTTCAATAGCAGCGTTATAAGCAGCATAGGCTTTCATGATTGCTTGCTTATCAGCTTGTTCATCAGCATAAACAACACTAGTCATTGCAAACGTTGTAGCTAGCAGAGTAGTAAAAGTTATAGCAGGTAGTCTCATAAACAATTATCCCTAAAGGTAAAAAGCAAAGGATTTTAGCAGTATAACTACCATATTACAATGGCCGTATAAACACTTAATTACAAAAATATAAAGTTTCCGCAACTAAAAAGCTGCAAGCCCTTAGAATACTGAGTTAGCAGCTTTTTAATTATGGTATCAATATTCTAAAAAGTAATTAGCTAGTTTGAATACGTCTCACATTCAAACTAGATACAACTCATTAGTCAATGAGTTTTCGTAATTCCTCCAGTAGTACCATTTTGCAAATTCTCAGCCTCCAGTACCGCATCTGGGGGCTTTTAATTGTAAGCTGTGGACACAGTAGTTTTTTGTCTGACGATGAACGTCAATCGGTACGGACGCGCCAAAATTCTCACACAGCAAGAGATACAGCTAGTTTTTGCCCAAGGGTTTGACTCAGAGCGTGATAAAACCCTATTCGGTGTATGCCTGTTTACGGCTGCAAGAATTCGTGAAGCGTGTACCAATCATTTTTCAAATTGGTATTACAACCAACGATTTTATTCATGGCACCTAGAACGCTAAAATAGAGTCTGAGTTGATTGGCGAAACTAGGGTACAACAACCGTGCTATCTATATTCCTTGCTGACTTCCGCATCATCTTTGAACGCGACCCAGCTGCTCGTAACTGGTTGGAAGTGTTGTTTTGCTACCCCGGTTTGCAAGCCTTACTGTTATATCGGTTGGCTCATTGGCTGCATATCATTCACATTCCCCTTATTCCTCGCCTGATTTCACACATAGCCCGATTTTTAACCGGAGTTGAAATCCACCCTGGTGCAACGATTGGTCATAGTGTTTTTATTGACCACGGAATGGGTGTGGTGATTGGGGAGACGGCAATTGTGGGAGACTATACCTTAATTTATCAAGGTGTCACCCTTGGCGGTACTGGTAAGGAATGCGGTAAGCGCCATCCAACTGTAGGAGAAAATGTTGTTGTTGGAGCCGGAGCCAAGGTACTCGGTAATATCGAAATTGGCAACAATGTCCGCATTGGTGCTGGATCAGTTGTCTTGCGCGACGTGCCACCAGATTGTACTGTAGTTGGCGTTCCTGGTCGAATTCTATACCGTTCTGGCGTTCGAGTCAATCCCCTGGAACACGGAAGTTTACCAGATGCTGAAGCCCAAGTCATCCGTGCTTTAGTAGACCGCATCGAGCAATTGGAACAAAAAATTGAACAGTTGCAACAACCGCAGCAAAAAGTTTTAGTTCCTTTCGTTAACTCATCATTGTCAACACCTCAGACCTCAAATTCCCACATATTAAAAGATGAGGCATCTTCAGAAATGCGCACTTGTTGTCTTTTAGAAAATAAGGTGATTGAAGAGTTTTTGGATGGTTCTGGGATTTAACGAGGAAGGGAGTCAATATAAGCTTTTCCATGATTCTGTAGACGTGCACCGGCTTTCCGGAGGGTATGGGTGCTTTGTTTTCGTCGTCCTGTACTAGGTTTCTGGGTTTGGATTCGTTGCGTAAGTTAGCAAATTCTTGCTTGCTGGAAGATTTGTTGAGGTGTAATTTGTAGTCCAGGCAATAAGGAATCTTCTAAACTATCAGTACCGCGCTTGGTTTGAGGGAGAGCATGTTCAGGATAAAAAATAGTAATAGTTTTTGCTCTAGTATCAATAATCCAAACTCGTTGAACTTTAGCTTTTAAATAATCTGTTGCTTTTTCTGTCATTTCACCAAAAGTTTGACCAGGTGAGATTATTTCAATAACTAGTTCGGGTGCAACAGGACAAGCGTCATCTTGCAACCAATCAGCAGCAAGACGGTTATAAGAAATATAAGTCAAATCTGCTACAGGAACCCAGTTTTGTTGATTTCGTGTTAGCTTAATTGCCCATTCAATGACAACCCGTCCCTTTCCTTCTGCCCATGCAGACAATAGTATAAATAAGGCTCCTGTTATAGAACTATGAAAAAATTTTGGTGATATTTCATCGTTTTTAAATTTAGGAACAGCTTCTCCCTCGATTAGTTCGTAGGTGATATCTCCTTCGGGAAGTGCGAGGAATTCTTCGAGGGTTAGTTGTCTTTGGAGTTTAATCATGGTTCATAATTTTTCAGGAAGATGACTCTATTTTAGATTTTTAATAATTACCAAGAAAGAACTCAGAATTATAGCGGTTATCAGTTGGGTGCAGTACATCAAAAAATTAGCATATGAACCAATCACTGCTTGACTGTCCTAGAAGTAGAAGCAATTCGACAGCAATAAAACTTTAACAAAAGCAGAAATTATTTACGGATTAATTGCAGTCGTAGACCATGTGTGAGAATTATCTCTCAGATAACACCAACGATTTTGGGGATTGCCACGCAATTCTAGGTGATCCACTTGCACGGGATCGAGCAATAACAAGCAAAAGTTTTGTGGAGGATGAGCGGGATCAGCAACAGAAGATGAGAAAGCTTCTTGCTCAGCTCTAGGTTTTCCAGGATGAGGCCAAGTAAATTGTACACGAGCATTGTCTGAAAGGTCTTGCCACGTTTGCTGACGAGCTTTTTGCAGTCCTGAGTCAGGATGATTGGCATCGATGAGAGACAATTCTCCAGCAATGCGGAACTGTTCGCGAGTGACACTAAAGTACCAGCATACTTCTGTCCAAGGTTGATGGAGTATTTGGTCGAATTTTTCGCTGCGTGTGTCAGTGATCATTTTCAGCAAATTAGTATCGCCTAGAAAGCCACGAAACACAACAGTACGATTAGCTGGGCGTCCGTCAGTTTGGACTGTCGCAAGTTGAAAGTAGCGCGAGTATGGCTGGCTACGGTTACGATGAAGGGCACGGGCAAGAGGAGAACGCCAAGGGGCGATAAGTAATTCAAAATTCAAAATTTAAAATTCAAAATTAAAAGTTCAAAAAGACATAGACTAGCGTCCCGGCAAAGATCTCACCTGTGGACTGTGTGCAAATTAAAGGCGTGACGGCTTAGACATAGGAAAATTATACTGCAATGAGTCTAGCCAAGCACGCAGCGCAAATCTCACAATTTTTCAATCTTTATCTTCTCATTGCACTTGGCGTATAGTCGTAATCTATGTCGGTGAGCAACAAGGCTTGATTCTCTATGGTTCGTGAGCTTGAAAAAAAACGCCAGGGTGCAAAATTTCCAGAAACTGCGCCAGCTGCCAATCCAGTCTTTTTTAGAACCTATAGCCGTCGTCAAGAGGCTGGGGTGAGGGAGACTTGGGATCAGGTGTGCGATCGCACTATCCAAGGCTTCATCACTCTTGGGAAATTACTTCCACACGAAGCTGATATCCTACAACGGATGCAGCGAAACTTGAAAGCATTACCCAGCGGACGTTGGTTATGGGTTGGCGGTACAAATTGGATCAAAGAGCAAAAAAATTTTTCTGGGGCTTATAACTGTACGTCTACCAACCTGCAAGACTGGAGTGCTTTCGGGTTGATGATGGATTTGGCAATGATGGGCTGCGGAACTGGAGCCGTTTTAGAACCACAATATATCAGCAAGTTGCCCCCTATCCGTAATCACCTTCATGTACAAGTGCAAGGTGAAATTGGTATGACTCCT
Organism: Brasilonema bromeliae SPC951; assembly: GCF_012912135.1. Lineage (GTDB taxonomy): Bacteria > Cyanobacteriota > Cyanobacteriia > Cyanobacteriales > Nostocaceae > Brasilonema > Brasilonema bromeliae. The sequence continues at coordinate 10,017 of NZ_QMEB01000133.1, forward strand.
CCTAGGAGACGTCGCCAGCAGACAGAAGTCATAATAGAAAGCAATCTCGTTACTCTTTACGTTGGAGATAGCCGTCAAGGTTGGGTGCAATCTTATCAAAGTTTGTTGGAACTTTCAACCGATGAACGATTTTCACAAGATGTTCAAGTTATTGTTGATCTTAGCGACGTACGTCAAGCAGGAGAACCTCTCAACGGTTTTGGAGGGGTTGCGAATCCTGTAAAATTACCAGAACTGTATGAGCATTGTGCATCTATCCTGAATAAAGCTGTAGGACGACAGTTAAATTCTGTTGAATGCTGTTTATTAATTGATCGAGCAGCTGTCACAATTGTTGCCGGCAATATTAGGCGCTCAGCTGGAATGCGCCAAGGTTATAGTGAGGATAATTTGTTTGCAGATGCTAAGGCAAATCTTTGGCAGCAAGATGAGAATGGCAACTGGCGCATCGATCCAGAGCGTGATTCTCTGAGGATGGCAAACCATACTAGAGTTTTTCATCAAAAGCCTACATTAAAAGAATGTATTGATGCTGTCCGCAAACAATACTACAGCGGTGAAGGTGCGATTCAATGGGCTGGTGAAGCTGTCGCTAGAGCTAATTGTGACCTTTTGAAAAATCACGAACAAAAAATAGATTTTCTCAAAGCTTATGCTCTGGGTAAAGCCAAAGATTGGTTGCAAGAGAATTATCCTCAAATTCCTGAAAGTGAATTAGAGCATCGTTTGGCTCGTTACGGTTTAAACCCGTGTGGTAGATAGTTTTGCCTCACGTTAAAAACCGGGGAAATTCAAGGAAGGCTAAGCAGAAAAGGTGAGTTTTGAATTGTTATTTAAAATTGAAAAAATTATTATTAACTAACTCTGAAATGACTCATTAATGACTGTATGCTAATCTTGAGCTAACCTTATTATTTAAAAGTCTAAGGTAGTGCAACGCATAGGAGTTGAACCTTTTCAGTGCATAGTTAAGCAGTGATCACTGAAGAACTGGTAACTGAAGAGAATATAATACCCCCACGAGTCCCCGGCTACTAAATGGTAGAAAAGGTATGCTGAACTGAACTGGAATTGACCAGTTGTATCCCAGCAATGGGTATGAGGAAAACCTCCAGAACTAGAGGATAACAAGCCTTTAGGATAACAAAATTGGAAATTATTGGCTCAAATTTTCATTGCAATCTCTCAGAAATTCACCTCAACCAAATTGACCCAAATAACTACAAAGAACAGGAAGAAGCTTTCACTGCTGGAGCACTTTCTGTAGCAGCACTTCTGCATCACAAATTTATTGAACCCCGCTACCAATACAGCCGCGAATTAGACCCAATTGTCGGTGTTTCTTTTACTGGGTTATTTGATTTCTTTGTTCATGCTTTTGGGGTTGATTGGTTACGTTGGTGGGAAAAAGGAAGACCTGCAACTCCTGAAGGATTGGCGTTTAAGCGTCAAGAGGAGGAATACCTAAGTTTTTGGAAAGAGACTGTACATCGTGTTGTTTGGGATTACTGCGATCGCCACGGCTTAAAACGTCCAAACCGCTGCACCACAGTTCAACCAAGCGGTACGAAGTCTCTGTTGACAGGTGCTAGCCCCGGATGGCATCCCCCCAAAGCACAAAGATTTATACGTCGGATTACCTGCCGCAAAAATGATCCCGTCGCTTTGGCTTGTCTTGAGTATGGGTACAATATTATACCCTCCCAATCAGATAAAGATGACGACGGTACATTGTTGAATGACCCCTTTGATCCGCGAGTCAGCGAATGGTTGGTGGAAATCCCGGTCGCTGTATCCTGGGCTGATTTACCAGGTGCTGATAAAATAGATATCAGTCAATTTAGTGCGATCGCCCAAATAGATTTCTATATGCAGGTACAGAGATTTTATGTCACACATAACACCTCTGCGACCATTGAGTTACGAGAAAATGAAGTTGAAACTTTAGGAACTCGGATATACGAAGCCATCAAAAATGATGAGGGCTACATCAGTGCTGCACTTCTGGCACGGTTTGACGACCTTCAAACTTTTCCTCGCTTACCTTTTGAGCCGATAACAAAACAACGGTACGAACAGCTGATGAAAGAAGTGGAAATGCACCGCAAAACAGAAGATTTTCATGCTGTTTTAAGCCGTTACGATTTCGGCGATTTAATCGAAGCAGGACCAGCAGGTTGCGACTCTGATAAGTGCATGATGCCTGAACAAACCTTAATGTAAATAATTAGGCAGTCCGCCTTTGGGGGTTCCCCTTCGTTTTGCAACCAGCCGTTCCGTTGTAGGAACTACCGGTGGCGCAGCCTAGGCGTGGAGATACTTATAACGGTATCGACAACAAAAGCGGTGGTTGTGAGGGAATCTACCATCACCGCCCAATACGGTTTTCATCAGCTTACAGCCTAAAGCCTTGGTTACAAGAACAAAGCCCACATAAGTGGGCTACTCCTTTCCCGCCCGAAGATTACCGTTTAGGCAGCAGGGGAGCCGGGGAGCAGGGGAGCCGGGGAGCAGAAATGACATCGGTAATCTTACACCACCGAAGGGAGTAATACAAATTGAGGCTACCCGACCAACTAGAAGTTAAGAGAGTATGACTTAATCGCTAAATAGTTTGCTAAACTTCCTCATAGTTTACCGCTATGAGAAGATTTCTGTGGAAAGTTGCAGAGTTTGGGGATCTCATTGGGGTTTCCCCCTCCACTTTACGACGATGGGAAAAAGAAGAGAAGTTGATTCCAGAACGAACACTAGGGAATCAACGCATTTACAGTTCTTAGGTTACGATCGCCTTAATAACGGTCATTTTTAACTGAGTCATAGGAGAACCCTCATGTTCGTTGATGAATTGAAACCAATATTTCAACAATTCACCCACCATCCACTTTCTTTTCTGGGCGGTTTCGTTTCTGGTTTGCTACGACTCAACCTTGCTGACGATCCTGTTAAAAGCTGGCTCTCTCAACAACTCGACTCAACTAGCAACACGACTTTTACCACTCAATCTGCTGAAGGACATAATGGCAAAGCTAGTGGTCCTCAGTCGATTAGCATTGAATAAAGTTCAAATCTACCAATATTTAGGTAAATATCACCAAAATAAGTAAAGATACTAAGGAAACCTTAGTATCTTTGCAAGAAACAGCTTAAAAAATCAAACAAAATTTTATTGACTATGTAGCGCTTGGTGGTGTGGCGTGCAATACACACGGAGCTAGTGAAAGTGCATGCACTTTCACATTATTCGTGGTGATATATGTGATTCAAATGAGAATTGCTATATATTCTACAACAACCTATAAGTTAAGCTAATTTAAATTGATATGTGATTGTAAAATCTCATACTTTGAAAATTGACAAAATCAGTTATCATATGTAGCGTATGCGAAAATTCAGTCCAGCCGGTGGCGAAGTCGCAATTAAGATTCAACTTCGTTGTATCTTTCCTGCGCTCTTTGCTATTGGTGAATGAGGCGAAACGGAAGCAGTTTCTGCTGTTTGTTTCCCTATATTCACGCTAAATTCTTCGCTATTCGTTGCGACTTACGTGATTCACATGACTATTTACGTTGGAAATCTCTCCTACCGCGCCACAGAAGCAGATTTAAAAGTAGTATTTGCAGAATATGGCGAGGTGAAAAGAGTTGTCTTACCTACTGACCGCGAAACTGGCCGCTTGCGCGGTTTTGCCTTTGTAGACATGAGTGAAGACGCCCAAGAGGATGCAGCTATTACAGAATTAGATGGTGCTGAATGGATGGGTCGTCAACTCAGGGTTAATAAGTCTAAACCGCGCGAGGAGGAGCGACGAGGTAGTTGGGTGAAAAGATAATAGTCTCAATAGCGATGAATAATCATGATAACAGATTGTTTCCTAGTTATGCAAGCTATTGCTGAAATATCTAGAAACAAGAAATCAAACAATTCGATGAAGTGAAAAGTTATGCCCGACGAGTTGTGACTCTAAGATCATAGTCATAATGAGTCGGTTTTTCCAACCCTATGGTGTACTTAGCAATCTTAAAGACTAAGGAAGTGGAAAATTTGCTTATTTGTATTTTTTCAGTGACTGTATCTGTATAAGTGTACCCAACGAGTGGGAACAGTAAGAAAACTCTGGTTGCGAATAGATGTTTCTTTCTTGTACAGGTAGGCAAGTAAATTTACAGATTATTCTCACAGGAAACACTATTGTATCTAAATTCTTCGCCAGACTGAGTAGAGTTACTCAAGTATATCATTCGAGACTGGTGAGGCAGCTTTGCATAGACCCATAGCTGATTCATTTCTTTAGTTTATCTAAAATCACATTTAAGTTGTCAAATTACCTTTCTAAGATAGAGGCAGCAACCACAAGTTGCAACCCACGGGATGAACCACAAAAACACCTAGTCTCTAGGGAGGTTAAAAAATGGCCAGAGCGCCGGAATCTTTGGAGTTAAATACTAACGAAGTGGCAGACAAGGCGTTAGATCGGGATTGTACAACATTATCCCGCCATGTCCTGCAGCAACTTCAGAGCTTTTCACCTCAAGCACAGGATCTGAGTGCGCTCATGAATCGGATCGCCTTAGCTGGCAAACTGATTGCTCGTCGCCTCAGCCGTGCAGGTTTAATGGAAGGGGTTCTCGGATTTACAGGGGAAGTCAATGTGCAGGGAGAATCCGTCAAAAAGATGGATGTCTATGCCAATGATGTCTTTATCTCAGTTTTCAAGCAAAGCGGTTTAGTTTGTCGCCTAGCTTCCGAGGAAATGGAAAAACCCTACTACATTCCGGAAAACTGCCCCATAGGTCGCTACACTCTTTTGTATGACCCCATAGATGGCTCATCCAACACCGATACAAATCTCAGTTTGGGTTCCATTTTCTCAATTCGGCAACAGGAAGGAAGTGACCTCAATGGTGAAGCGGCTGATCTGCTAGCCTCTGGACGCCAGCAAATTGCAGCGGGGTACATATTATATGGCCCCAGCACAATGCTAGTCTATACTATTGGTAGGGGAGTTCATTCGTTTACCCTTGACCCAAGTTTAGGGGAGTTTATCCTCACAGAAGAAAACATCCGGATTCCTGACCACGGTTCCGTATACAGCGTCAACGAAGGAAACTTTTGGCAGTGGGATGAACCGATTCGGGAGTATGTTCGCTATGTCCACAGAACAGAAGGTTACACCGCTCGCTATAGTGGGGCAATGGTAAGTGACATCCACAGAATTTTGCTTCAAGGCGGTGTGTTTCTCTACCCAGGGACACTTCCGAAACCAGAAGGTAAACTGCGCTTACTTTATGAATCCGCTCCCCTAGCCTTTGTGATTGAGCAAGCAGGTGGTCGCGCTACTACGGGACACATGGATATCTTAGAGGTAGTAGCCAAAAAACTGCACCAGCGGACACCTTTGATTATTGGAAGCCCAAAAGATGTTGCAAAGGTAGAGTCTTTCATTCAGAACGGTCACTAGAAGAGCGTAAAAAGCGCAGTTTCAAGTGTAGTCAGCACGTAAGCTATGAGTAAGCGGTTAGTCGTTAGTCGTGATGAGTTAGTAGAACGACTAACAACTAACAACTTGACAAACGTCACTTAGATACATTAGAAGCAGGAGTCAAACAAATACAGCTATGGCAACTAATCAATTACTGGAAATTAAAAACTACGGTCAAAGCATCTGGATGGATAATTTGAGCCGTGATATTATTCAATCTGGCGAACTCAAAGACCTGGTTGAAAATAAAGGAATCTGTGGGATTACCTCCAACCCAGCCATCTTTGAAAAAGCGATCGCCGGAAACGCGATTTATGATGCTGATATAGAAGCAGGAATCAAAGCTGGATTACCAACAGACAAAATTTATGAATCGCTAGCTTTTGCAGATATCCGCAACGCCTGTGATATTCTACGCCCCGTGTATGATGCAACCAATGGATTGGATGGTTACGTCAGCATCGAAGTTCCACCAAACATTGCTGATGATACACAGGCAACAATCAAAGAAGCCCGTCGCTATTACCAAGAAATTGGTCGGGAAAATGTCATGATTAAAATTCCCGGTACAAAAGCGGGTTTACCTGCAGTTGAACAAGTCATCGCTGATGGCATTAATGTCAACATTACGCTGTTGTTCTCTGTTGACAGCTACATCAAAACAGCTTGGGCTTACATTAGTGGTTTAGAAAAACGGGCAGCCGAAGGTAAGGATATTAGCAAAATTGCTTCTGTCGCTAGCTTCTTCCTCAGCCGAATTGACAGCAATATTGATGGTAAGATTGACGCGAAATTGAAAAAAGGCGTTGATGACATTACCGTAGAAGCCAAGCTGAAAGATGTCAAAGGAAAAGTGGCGATCGCCAACGCCAAAATTGCTTACCAGGAATACAAAAAGATAATTCAGACAGACAGCTGGAAAGCATTAGCAGCCAAGGGAGCAAAAGTACAGCGCCTCCTGTGGGCAAGCACCAGCACCAAAGACCCCAACTACAGCGACGTGATGTATGTTGATGAGTTGGTTGGTCCCGACACTGTCAACACCTTGCCACCTGCGACAATTGATGCTTGTGCTGACCACTGCGACGTCGCCAGCCGCATTGAAACACGGATAGAAGAAGCTTACCAACTGATAGAAAGCCTCAAAGATCCAGACATCAACATCGATATCAACAAAGTGATGGACGAACTGCTTGTTGAAGGTATCGATAAGTTTGTCAAGCCCTTTGAATCGCTGATGAGCTCCCTGGAAAGCAAGGTTAAACAGTTGTCTCCTGTGTAGGAACTTAACAGTTAACAGTTATCAGTTATCAGTGAACAGTGAGACCAGTGCGAATGACGGCTTTCCCTCACTTGGCAACTGGCGTTAGCCGTAAGGCGTGCGCTTTGCGCATACCCGAAGGGTTATCAATGACTTAATAGCTGATAACTAGTTGATAACTCAATACGGTTCAGTTAGAGCCAAAAACCTTAAAATTAGTAGGTTGGGGAGCCACTTGCATGGGCGGGTTTCCCGACTTGAGCAAAGTGGCGTTTGAGCGGAGCGAAACCCAACACAAACGTTAATTGTTGGGTTTCGTTCCT
>NZ_QMEB01000134.1 GCF_012912135.1 Brasilonema bromeliae SPC951
CAAGTTCTGACGATGAATGTAGAATCCCCTCGCCTTTAGGCAGGGGAGTGTCAAGGGAATATATTCTTAGCTGCGAAGTTCTGACCTATGTGTTCTTCTTAATCTGTACCTTTAGCTTATCAAGCTACGATTCTGTCTTAAATTTTTACTCTTTCCACAAAGGGAGCAAAAACCGGAAGCAGTTCTCTTCGACTGACAACCAATGTTGGGAAAGAGCGAGTTGTGTAATCTTGTTGTGGTATTAAAGGAAATGGTTCTGACTTGAGCGATCGCCAGCTTCCCCCAGCTGCTTGAACAATCACCCAAGCACCTGCTATATCCCAAACTTTTGGCGTCGCTTCGATACCACCCAACGTCGCACCAGCAGCAACTGTCAAGAAGTTATAGCTAGCAACTCCCAACATCCGAATTTTACAGGGAAAGTCTTTCTGTATAACTGAGGTGCTGCGCGAACAGAGGTTAAAGAAGTGATTTCCACTGGGGGCGTCATGACTGGTATGGATAGGATGATAATTGCGAAAAGCCCCAGTAGGTAGTTCTAACTCAGGTATACTTCCCCAGTAGCCGTGAAAAGCTTCTCGCAATGGCGGGACAGCAACGTAACCAAAAACTGGTGTGCCTTGATACAACAAACCCAAAGAAATCGACCAAATTGGAATTCCACGAGTAAAGTTAGTTGTACCATCCAAGGGGTCAATCACCCAGCACCATTCGGTACCACCGAAAACCTTATCATCTTCTTCGCTCAGGATACCGTGATCAGGGAAAGTAGATGCTATGGCGTTTCGTATTTCCTGATCTGCCCATTTATCTGATTGCGTTACCAAAGTGCCATCTGCTTTTTCCAAAGCCTGTACTTGCCCAAAGTCTTGCATTAACTGGTTTCCCACTCTAGCAGTGGTGGTTTGGGCAAAGTCAAGAATTGTTGTCCAAAATTCAGTCATACTTTTATTTTCACGCAAATACGCCAAGGCGCGAAGATTTTTTGCAGTCTTGGCGCGAGACAAAATTAATCTAGTTCGCTTTCTAAAATAGAGGCGATCGCCTGCTTAGCATTTGTCTGAAATTCTCTCACATTTATCCGGTTTAGAAACGAAATCGCCAGCAGCAGGATTATTGCTTCTAGAACAAACACCAGTCCATAAGCTAGCACCAGGTTGGGCAGAAACTTACGACTCAGATCTAAGATGGCACCACCTGCAACCACAGCCAGTCCTCTCGACATCGCTTGCGCTAGTCCCCAAGCACCAATAAATGTGCCTGCGGTTTCAGCTGCTGTGAGATCCAACATTAAAGTGACTGCAGCAGTTGTTAGGATACCAGTTGCTAAACCGAACAATAACAAAGCTAGCTTGAGCAACGCTGGGTTAGCGGAAAATCCTGATATTCCAAGTAATATTGCACACGATGCCACTAAGACACAGCCAAGGCGTGCAGTTCTTCGCTTACCCAAACGCGGCACAATGAAAAAGCCCGCGACACCGTAGGCAATCAGTACACCTATCCCATAAAAAATATTCAGTTTAGTGCTTTCAGCCAAAGGCATCCGGAAAACCTGACCTCCATACGGTTCTAAAACTGGATCTTGCATAAACAAGCCCAATGTCATCACCACTAAAAAGGTGAAAAATAAACCTGTTTGCGGACTAGCTGTTAATATTTGCCAAGCTTTGCCAAGGGTAATGCTATCTTCCCGGCTGATAATTGTAGAACGGGTGGTGTACTGAGAATACTTTTTCTCCACGCCAAAGGTTGCTACTATCGCCAACCCAAAGACAATTGCCGGAACGACGAGAAACAGCCTGTTAACCGATGCCTGTAATGTCTCGGGAGTTGATTGCTTGAGCAAGCTAGAACTGATAATTGCCCCAATAATAATCCCCACCATCAGCATCGACCAAACGACACCGACAACTTTGGAACGGTTGTTTTCTTCAGAGACATCAACCAACAAAGCGCCAAAGGCAGTACCACTAGCACAAATTGCTAAACCGTAGAAAGCGAAAACTAGAGCCAAAAGTGCAGTCCAGCCAATTGTTTGGGTTGTCCATGCCCAGCCACCAACATTATTAACTACAGTGTCCAATTGCCACAATACCTGCACGGCTAAAAATGAGGCGACAGCAAATATTGCTGCTCCTGCCCAAACATAGGTTGTGCGATGATAACCCCATATTGGCTTGGCATCGGATATTTGACCAAACCAAACGCGAGAAGGAGAAACAAATAACTGTATTGCCAGCACCACTCCCACCAGCGTTGCTGGAATGGCTATTTCCTGAATCATAACTCTGTTGAGCACCCCTAGAGTCAGGATAGACATCATGCTCAGCCCCATTTGAAATAAGCCAAGCCGAAACATAGTCAATACATTGACCTTTGGCATCGCCAAGGAATTTGTTGGAGAATCGAATAAATCGCCGCTTGCCATAGCTACTTTTTCACTGGAAATTTCTAAGGATGGCAGGCTGAAAACCCTTTGCCTTTAGGCAAGGGATGAAAGCCGCCGACGCAGGATTTATCCTGCGGTGTCACACCTCTTACAAGATAGTGTATAATTTTGTAAGAGGAGGTGAAAGAACAATGTTGAGTTTAACTTACGAATACAAAGCAATGCCCACAAATGAGCAAATTCAACAGATTGAACACACTTTAACGGTGTGTCGCAAAGTATGGAATTTTGCTCTGCGTGAACGCAAAGACTGGCTTAATTCTCGTAAGTGCCCTATCAACTCTTGTTCTATCATTTCAGAGTACATTACACCTGCGGATGTACCTTACCCTAATTACTACGAACAGGCTAACGCATTGACTCGTGCAAAAGCTGAATTTCCCGAACTGGCAACAGTTCACTCTCAAGTCCTCCAACAAGTGCTGAGAAAATTAGAAACAGCTTTTGTGGATATGAGTCGTAAAAAGATGGGTTTTCCCCGATTCAAAAACAAGTACCGGATGCGGTCTTTTGTGTACCCGCAATTAGGGAAAGGTCAGGTTCTCAAGGATAATCAAATTAAGCTACCTCAGCTTGGTTGGATGGAGTATGTCAAGTCTCGCGAAATACCTAATGGCTTCAAAGTTAAGCAAGTCAGAGTTGTTCGTAAAGCATCAGGATATTTCCTGATGCTTACACTGGAATGTGACGTTAATGTTCCTGACACTGTAGCAAGCGGCCATCCTAGGGGAATTGATTTAGGTCTAGATAAATTTGCGGCGACCAGTGATGGTGAATTGATTGAACGACCTCGCTTTTTGAATACACTGCATCGCAAGCTGAAATTGCTGCAACGCAGGCTCAAAAATAAACAGAAGGGGTCAAACAATCGTCATAAGCTGAATCGCAAAATAGCCCGACTCCATCAACGTATTTCAGATACTCGTAAAAATTGGCATTTCAAGTTAGCCCACAAACTTTGTAATGACGCGGGAATGATGTTTGTTGAAGACATCGATTTCCGGACTTGGGCAAAAGGAATGTTGGGCAAACACACTCTAGATGCTGGATTTGGACAATTCGTTGAAATCCTTAAATGGGTGTGTTGGAAGCGGGGCGTATATTTTGACAAGGTACATAAAGACTACACCTCGCAGGTGTGCCCACAATGTGACACACATACTGGAAAGAAAGAATTGAAAGACAGGATTCATTCCTGTCAATCATGCGGCTACACGACACATCGTGATGTTGCATCTGCACAAGTGATCCGGAATAGAGGGGTCAACGCGCTGGGACGCAGCGTAGAAGAAAATGCTTGTGGAGACGGTCTGGCGGGGACGGGAAACCGTCTAGTTAAGAGTCAAAGAAGCAAGAAGAAGGGTGGAGAAGCAAGGCTTAAGCCTGCTTCGTAACATCTTTTGAGAATCCCCGCGCATTTATGCCGGGGAGTACGTCAAGGCAATAACTACGGTGCAGATCAATTGCAAGCAGCTTTTACAGCAGCTTTAGAAGTTGGTATCACCTTCTTTGATACAGCTGAAATTTATGGATTTGGACTTTCAGAGGAATTTTTGGGACAATTCTTAAAGAAAACCAACCAACAAGTACAAATTGCAACCAAATACGGTCCTTTTCCCTGGCGATTTATGGGTCAGTCTGTTGCTGATGCTCTCACAGATAGTCTCAAACGTCTACAACTAGGGCAAGTTCCTCTCTATCAGGTTCATTGGCCTTTTACGTTTTTTATGAGTCAAGAAACCTTGATGAATGCTTTGGCAGATGAGGTGAAGCGGGGCAGAATTGAAGCAGTCGGTGTTAGTAATTACTCAGCACAGCAAATGCGGGAAGCCCACCAGATATTAGCTGCCCGTGGTGTACCAATAGCCGTGAATCAAGTCCGTTACTCTTTGCTGACTCGCCAGATTGAAACCAATGGCATTCTCAAAACTGCCCGTGAGTTAGGTGTGACAATCTTGGCTTATAGTCCTTTGGCTCAAGGCTTACTGACTGGTAAATACACTGCTGATAGTGCCAATAATCTCAAAGATGCCAGAAGGATAGACTCGCGTTTTAGTCAAGAAGGCTTGCGGAAAATTGAACCTGTGATATCTTTGCTACGCCAGCTAGGAGAAAAACACGGGCGTACTCCTGCCCAAGTTGCCTTAAACTGGTTAATCGCTCAAGGAAACGTCATTCCTATTGCTGGGGCGAAAACAGCCGAACAGGTACGACAGAATGCAGGTGCTTTGGGTTGGAGATTGGACGATGATGAGATCAGACTGTTAGAAGAAGTCAGTCGTTCTTACAAGTGAAAACAAGCAAGTAAAAGGAAATTATTTCTTTTTACTTTTTATTTTCCTCGTTCCCTGCCTCTGTCACGGGATACATAATATCAAGTCCGGATGAACACTTATAATACTTGTAGGTTGGGGAGCCAGCGCGAATGACGGCTTTCCCTCCGTAGGCGTCTGGCGTTTGAGGAACGAAACCCAACACCAAATTATCGACTGCATTGGGTTTGACTGCGTTCAAACGCCACTTTGCTCAAGTCGAGCCACTGCCTTGCGGGGGTTCCCCCCGTTGTGGCAAGTGGCGTGGGAAACCCGCCCATGCAAGTGGCTCCCCAACCTACATTGAGTTGTCTTGATTAGCTAACATCTGTAAAATTTTCTCTACATTATCCAAATCCCCAACAATGCGTCGAACAGGATGAGGCCAAACTTTAACGAGGGTGGGAGTCGCAGAAACTTGATTGGATTCTGCTTGTTCTGGATTCGTTAAAACGTCAATTACTTTGAGTGTGTAAGGGTTGCCAAGATTTTTTTCTAGCAGTTCGTGTAAATTTTGTAAAATACGTTCAGTAGCAGCACTATGTCCGGCAACAAACAGGCGGAGAACATAACCTTTTGTTTTTGGTTGGGGTTGTTGTGCGGACGTTGTTGGTTGATAGTACGAAGGAGTTGGCTCCCAAAGGTCGAGGCGCATAACTAAGTCGTGATCTTCCCAAAGCTGAGGAAATGTAGAGCGATATGTTGTCAATACTAAGTGATCGCACAACCCCTCCTGCCAAGGTGCAGATTGCCATGTTAACTCCCCTGTCCCAAAAACAGCGTTCAGGACGGCTTGATGTCGCATCACTGACGGATAAGCTTCGGCAAAAGTTTGTATCTGTTGAGTGCGTGGATTTAACCAATGGTCTATAGTCGCCGTGTAGCAAGGTACTAGAAAATGAGGCGGTTCTGGTAAATCCAGAATTTCCTGCAACGTAATGCACAAATGCAAATGCCATCGACCTTGCTTACTAGGGTCGATACAGTAAATTAAATCTCCTCCAGGCGTAAACAGCGCAATGCCTTTAAACAGTTGAGGTAAAAGTGGTTTGTCGGATGTCAAGGGCGTGTCACTCCCTTCTCCTTAGGAGACGCTAAACTTAAGTTTCTCCGGGACACGCTGCTTTGTATACCTGCGGTCTGTGTGATTCCGCATTCCGCAAAGCGTGCCGTGCCTCCTACAGAGGAGCTACGAATTGCGCGTTCAGCGTGCCCACAAAGCATAGGCATACGCATGATTGCGTGCGCTTTGTGCATACGGGGGAATTCAAAATATGCCCGACCTGCACATTACGCGACCATAATGATCAATTCAAAATTAACAATATATCCTTTAGTGATATTAAAAAGTCTTAATATTTATAATTCATAATTCTCAACACTTATACTCTCTCACGAAGAAATTTTGCCATCTCACTGGGAGTTGGTGACATTTCTAGAAAGAAATTTTGACTTTTGTGAACAAATTCAAAACGCTTGTCATTTGCAGAAACGACAAACCATCTGGTAGGGACACCACTAACATATAATTTGTTTAAGACCATTTGTGAATTATGAGGAACCTCCCTTACTTTCATAAGAAATGTTAAGCAGACCAGAAGTAACTGAATTTAAATAAACCTTTAAAATGATTGCTTTTTGGTTTATCTGCCTAAAGATAGATGTCAATATCAAGTTTTCTATCAGACAAAGAACCAGACTTAATTACATAATTGCAAAACATTAAGTGTAAAGTTTATTAAATAAACGCTCATTCTATGAGTTGGTTTTTATATACTTAATTTCTAATTGTTGATCCCGCTCATGAATGAGCTAGACATTTCTAAACCTGAATCTTTGTTTTGTTGATTTACTATTTGAGGGAAAAAGTCATGGCTTTGTCTCAAACATCTCATTTTGGTAAGACACACTCTTTGTTGATGATGAAAAGTTTCTTAATATGGACTTTTACATTGGCAGTATGCTTGCTGGTTGTCGGTTTTCCTTTAGTTGTCTTGATGGCTACGGTCGGATGTCTGTTGTCAGTTGTTTTACAATCGGTAATGCCTGTCAGTGCGGTTTTGCTTGTTGCAGGTGGTTTAATCATGTTTAATGTGATGGCAGTTGTAATGGCTGCTGCAGCTCTGACTCTTAAAGGAGTTCATCCAAGCGAAATCAAATGGTTGAGCTGGCTGCATGGAGAAACAGAGAATATTCAAACGACCGCTGTTTACGCTTCTTGCCCATTAACTTGTGAAATTAAACCATAACTATCACTACTCAATTCGACAAACAGTACATCTGCCCGGTTCAGCCGGGTTTTTTCATGCCTTTTTGTCTTTTGTCATTTCCGGATGAGAACTATTGACTAATGACTATTGACTAGTGACTATTGACTAATGACTATTGACTAGTGACTATTGACTAATGACTAAAAAGCAAATTTACATTATATTGGGTACTCGTCCGGAAGCAATCAAACTAGCTCCAGTCATTCAGGTTTTCCAAAATTCCCCAAGTCTGAACACTTCTGTGATTTTGACAGGACAGCATCGCGAGATGGTTGAGCAAGTGATGCAACTGTTCAACCTCAAAGCTACTCATGATTTGGAGATTATGCAACCAAAGCAATCTCTTAGTGATATTACCTGTCGCAGTTTACGGGGTTTGGAAGGATTATTCCAAGAAAGTAAGCCAGATTTAGTCATAGTGCAGGGAGATACAACTACAGCTTTTGCCGGGACTTTGGCTGCATTCTATCAAAAAATCCCTGTAGGACATGTAGAAGCTGGATTAAGGACAGATGACTTATTTAATCCTTATCCGGAAGAAGCTAATCGGCGGCTGATTTCTCAACTAACTCAATTGCACTTTGCGCCAACGCCAATAGCCGTGGAAAATCTAAAACGTTCTGGCGTTTTGGGTGAAATTCACCTGACGGGTAACACAGTGATTGATGCGCTGTTAACTGTGGCTGCAAGTGTTCCTGGCTGTGATATCCCTGGATTGGAATGGGAAAAATATCGTGTCCTGCTGGCAACAGTTCACCGCCGTGAAAATTGGGGAGAACCACTGTATGATATTGCTCAAGGATTTTTATCGTTACTGGATAAGTTCGGTGATACAGCTTTGCTACTGCCATTGCACCGTAATCCAATAGTGCGAGAACCATTGCAAACACTATTAGGAAACCATCCCCGCGTTTTTTTAACAGAACCTTTAGATTATGCTGAATTAGTGGGAGCGATTATGCGATCGCACCTCTTACTCACCGACTCTGGCGGTTTACAGGAAGAAGCACCCAGTCTTGGAAAACCAGTTTTGGTTTTGAGAGAAACAACAGAAAGACCTGAAGCAGTCACTGCTGGTACAGCTAAATTAGTGGGAACTCAAACCGAGAACATTTTTGCGACTGCAGCCCAATTGCTCTCTGATTCTACTGCTTATGAAACAATGGCAAACGCAATTAACCCCTTTGGAGATGGTCATGCAGCAAAGCGAATTTTGCAAATTGTGCAAAATTACTTGGGACTTTCCCCATAAACATCAGCCTCACATCAAGAGCCTTTTCGCAATTAGGGACCACCAACACTAATACCAGAATAGCCAGAATAGCCAGAATAGCTATAATTTCCAGGATACCCAGAAGAATATCGTCTTATGCTAACATTACCTACCCCCAGATAACTCTGAGTTTCTGGTGTCGCTACTCCATCTGGACGAAAGCCAAGACTTGCCTGAAAGTTTTTGACTGCTCTTTGTGTTGAAGCATCATAATATCCAGTAACTGGAACATTAGCCAAAGCTCTTTGAAGTTCTACCACAGCTTTACCTCTGGAGCCTCTTCTTAAAGTAATGTTACGGCTAAAGTTGTCGTTATAATATGGAGAGTAACCTCTAGCGCCAAAACCATCATTAGGATACGGAGGATAATCTATAGATGGTCTGCTGCCAATGTTTCCGAACCCAAGATAACTAAGAGTTTGGGATCCAGCCACTCCATCTGGACGCAAGCCGTTTCTTTGCTGGAAGTTCTTAACTGCTGTTTCAGTGAACGAACCATAATATCCAGTGACTGTAACATTGCCCAAAGCCCTTTGAAGTTCTGCCACCGCTTGACCTTGGGAGCCTTTTCTAAGGGTGGCGCTACCGTCAATATCATTATAATAAGTATCTTGTGTGGGAACGCGGCGAAGAGTGTATTCCCTGCCAGCGCGCACATTGATCCAATTAGCAGAAACGTAATAACCTGTAGACAACCGAGCAAATCCACTCCTATATCCTACAACTCGTGGCAATGGTGAGCCATTGGAGTCACATTTGGCAGAACGATAGGACGTACTAGGACCTGTACGTACATTAAGACAGCTGCCGTTGGTACTGACAGAGTACCTACCCGGACCGTAGTAGGCGGCTGTTGCTGCTTGAGATTGGGCGAGAATTCCCAATAAGGCAGTGATGAGCGCCAAAGTTAACCATGCAGATTTGAAATATTTTTGCCCACTAGATGTGAGTTTAAATTCAGGAAGATGGTACTCGGTATCTGCAGTTACCGCTGCATATGTACTATCCATAAGGGAATAGGCTAAGTATTCCACAATCTTCTCCTTTGTGCTGAAAGTCGTTTGGTGAGTGTAGAAGTTTTCTTGCGCTCTTTCCTAGTTTTGTCTAGGTAGAACTTTACTGGTCTATATAAATTGTGACAGAGTCTAGAACGAAATTCTAAATTCAAGTGAATTTTTCAAAAACAAAAATCCCTATCCGCTTGAATCAAACAGACAGGGAACATTGACCAAGAAAAATATGTGTTGCATACTAGCTGCTTTCTTAATTAATACACTCCCAAAGCAGATAGCGTTTGTGGTCCAGCGACTCCATCTGCAAGTAAACCATTTCTTCGCTGATAGTTTTTGACCGCATCTGCTGTTATTGAACCGTAGTATGCGGTAGGTGTGAGTCCCAGAGTTTCTTGTAGTTTTGCAACAGTAGAACCTTGAGAGCCTAAACTCAAAGTGTAAGGACCACCAACACCAGGACCACGGGTGTAGCCTTTGCCAGGTTTGTTGCCAATCCAATTAGCACCAACGTAATAACCATTGGATAGCTTAGCAAATCCATTTGCGTATCCTACGACTTTTGGAAGTCGTGAGCCATTACGGTAAGATGCAACAGCGGCACTTGATGAGCTAGGACTTTTGCGGACTAGGAGATCACTGCCTTTTGTCTTAACATAATAGTTGTTTCCTGGACCGTTGTAGGCGGCTGTTGCTGTTTGAGCTTGAGCTAAAATCCCTAACAACGCACCGATTAGCGCGAAAGTTAACCACGCAGATTTGAAATTTCTGTTCCAATTGAATTTCAGTTTCAATTCTGGCAGTTTCAATTCTGGCAGTTTCAATTCTGGAAGACTGAATTCTGTATCTTTAGTCGCCTCTGCGTAGGCACTATCCATCAAAGAATAAGCAAGATATTCCACAGTCAGCTCCTTAATACTGGAAAATTCACAAATGCAGAGTTTTACTTCGCTTTCTGGTGAGTTTGTCTAATGTAACTTAGACTACGCTTTATCGTAAAGGATTTTTACCGAGAACATTATTAAGAAAACATAATTTTTGTAAAAAAAGTCCGGAAGAATACGTACCCAAAGCGTCAAGCCAGAGGCTTATCGCCTCTCCACAGGCAGCTCCAAACCAGCATTGCCCCAAAAGAGCAGGCACTCTGTGCGATACGCTTTGCGTCAAGCCAGAGGCTTATCGCCTCTCCACAGGCAGCTCCAAACCAGCATCACCCCAAAAAAGCAAATGTATCTGTAGTATTGCCAGAGGTAGAGAATCTAACCTTATTTCCCAAACTGCTTTGAAATGGAAAAAGTATCAGAACGTACTTGCTGACCATTTCGCCAAACTTCCACCTTGTCAGAACTAACAACATAGGAAAAACTACCATTGTCTGCCCTATACTGAGAACTGCCAACACTCCTAGCAGGGAGGCGTACAGGCTGACTTGGATCTTGCTTGAGTTGCCCAATATAAAACAACTGACCATTTTCCTGACAGACTTTCACAAAAATATTTGCTGTTTCGCCTTCAATCACTGTAGTCCCATTGCATTTAGTATCAGCCATCACAGAGCCAACAGCCACTGGAATTGGTTGTGAAGATGAAACTTGCTGTGGTGTCTGCGCTGGAGAGACTTGGTTGATTTCGTGATTTGCTTGGGAAGCAACAGTTGTAGGACTTGTCATCTGCTGTTGTGGGATTTTTCCTGCAATCAAAGACGGTAATGTCGTCAAAGGGTCAACAGCAAAACGATGATTTTTACGCACTTCAAAGTGTAGGTGAGGAGCTGTACTATTACCTGTCGATCCCATTTCTGCAATGACTTGTCCTTGGTTTACCTGTTGACCCTGTTTCACCAAAAGGCGGCTATTATGACCGTAAACTGTAACACTCCCATCGGGATGCTCAACAACTACGACATTTCCTAATCCCCATTCGTTCCAACCTGCTTTGACTACTGTACCTGATGCAGCAGCAACAACAGGAGTACCAGATGCTGCTGCAATATCAATTCCTTCATGTTGATATTTGCGAAAACCCTGAGAAACTATTCCCTGAGTGGGCCAAATTAAGTTAGAGGGAAAAGATTTTTGTGGAGTGTTGGAACTTTTTGCTGTCTGAGTCAAAACCTGCGTATTTGTACTTAGGACAGCAATGAAAGACGTTAACCCTATCAAGCTATATGTACAAATTTGAGTAATAGTAACTTTTTTCATTAGTTAGAGCTTGTAAGAAAATGGTTTAGGATGTCTTGAGTTATTTTCTGTTACAGTCTTAAATCAACTACATCAGGAGTGTTAGTGGGATGCTTCCGGAATCAAGTACGCAGCGAAGGTATTTATGTAATGCAGGGACGAGTGCAGTAGCTCTTTTAAATGACTTGAAAAACAACGCACCAGAAATTTATGCTCGTTTGGCGATATAGTTAGGCAATGGCACAAGTCAGTGGGAAAATCATTCAAGAGTTATTGCTTATCCTCAGACCATTTATGCGGGATAAGCAACAACGTCAGGCGTATCTTGAACTGGCTTTAGGAACTAATTCACCAGTATTAAACCTCTTGGTGTGGGATACGTCTGCGGATGTTTTTATTCCCCAAATGGTTAACACACTGGTAGTCTTTGGAGAAATTACCCCTGGGAAACCAGCACTTTGTGCATTATTGGAAGTAGTACGTGGAAATGTTGGTTTAGACAAGCAGCTAGAAATTGATAATTTGCTGCAAGGAATTCGAGAGGAACTTCAGCGATCGCCAACTAACTCCTCTAGAGTATCGCCTCTATTTCCTCATCCTGAGTTCCAGACATATCTAGAAAATATCGCCCAGAAGTATCAGCAATGGTCGAATATGTATACTTTGACGGATGCTGAGGGTAAAGTATTTGACGTGGGTTTGATGGTGCAAACACGGCAACCGAAACAACGAGAAGGAATGCCAGGTGAGGTAAAACAGGAAACAGAGCGGTTGCCCGTGTTGGAGGCTATCCGTAAATATGCTATAAACCATGTATTATTGATAGGAAAACCTGGTTCTGGAAAGTCCACAGCTTTACAACGGTTGCTGTGGGAAGAAGCACAAGCAGCAATCCAGGGAGAAAAGCGAAAAATTCCCGTTTTGGTAGAACTCCGCTACTGGGATACTTCGGTAGAAACTTTGATTTGCAAGTTTTTGCGAAAGCACAAGCACCGGATTGATATTAGTAAAATTGAAGACTTACTAATTGACGAGGAATTATTGCTGTTGATGGATGGGTTGAACGAATTACCCTCCGATGAAGCACGCGATAAGGTAGCACGATTCCGTCAAGATTACCCCGAAACACCAATGATTTTTACCACGCGGGATTTAGGTGTGGGGGGAAGTTTAGGAATTGACAAGCAACTGGAAATGCAACCCCTGACAGAAGCACAGATGCAGGAGTTTGTGCGTAAGTATCTCCCAGAACAGGGTGAGCAAATGTTGCAGCAGTTGGGAAATAGACTCCGGGAGTTGGGGGAAACTCCGTTGATATTGAAGATGCTGTGCGATGTATTTTTTCAAAAACGGGAAATTCCCAAAAGTCGGGGAGATTTATTTCGTCAGTTTGACAGTACAGTTAACAACCTCAAAGAAGAAAAAGAAACTGTTCCGGTTGCGGAAGGATTGCGACTCTGGAAAAAGGATTTATTGCAGCATCTAGCATTTGTGATGATGCAACCCGAAAATCTCCAAGCCAACCCCACAGATTTTCGACTGTTAATTTCTCGTCGCCAAGCGGAAACAATTTTAGAGGATTTTCTCAAAGGTAGGGTAGAGTATCCCGCGCAAAAAGCCAAGGATTGGTTAGAGGGTTTGCTGAAACATTGCTTAGTGGAGAGTAAAGCTTCCGAATCCGAGCAAGTTTTGATTCAATTTCACCATCAGCTTTTTCAAGAATATTATGCGGCAGAATATTTCTTGAGGTTGTTACCTAACTTGAGTGATGCAAAGTTAAAGCGCGATTATTTGAATTATCTTAAGTGGACGGAAAGTATAGCGATCGCATTGGCTTTGGTGGAGGATGAAGCTTTAGCTGTGCAGGTGGTGCGGTTAGCGTTGGATGTGGATTTGATGTTGGGTGCGCGGTTAGCGGGGGAGGTGAAGGAGGAGTTTCACGAGAAGACAGTGGGGTTGGTTTTGGAGTTGGGGGTTCACCAAAGACTTAAGATTGAACTTTTGGGAATGACTCGTTCTGAACAAGCGAGATCGCCATTGCAGCAAGCACGGGATAATCGAGATTATGACAATGTTTATAGTCTAGCTGAAGCTTTATCATGTGTCGGTGACGAGCAGCTAATGTCTCAATTGCTGGAATGGGAAGACAAACATATTGCAGAGTGGAATCAAGCTAAATTTTACGAAGATTATAATAATCATTTTCTTTGTGAAAGAATAGCTTCTGAGTTAGAAAATATAGAATCATCTGATGTGGTAGTTTTGAATTTAGTGAAATTACTCAATGATAAAAAATTAATAAATAAGAAAGGATCTGATGAATATTTAAAGCCCCGAAATTACCAAGCACAGGCAGTACTAGGAGAAGGACTATTTAATCAAGCGATCTCATTCTTGTTAAAATCATTAAAACATGAAGATTTTCGGGTACGTTATCACGCTGCTTTGGCATTAGGAAATATAGGTTCGGATGCAGAAGCTTGTGCTTTATTCAAAATTGTAGAAGATGAAAATTATTTTGTGCGCTCTGGTGCAGTTGAAGCATTAGGAAGATTTCGCAGTTATACCGTAATTACTCCCTTAATTAAAGCACTTAATGATGAAAAAGCTTTTGTACGTTCTAGATCTGCAGAAGCTCTAGGTAAATTCCGTGATTACAAGGTAATTAATGCGTTGATACAAGCATTAAAGGATGAAAAATTTTTTGTGCGTTCTAATGTAGTAAAAGCATTAGGAAAAATGGATTATAAGCAGGTGTTAGAGCATTTAATTAAAGCTTTAAATGATGAAAATTCAGATGTTCGTCAGAGTGCTGTAATTGCTTTAGGAGAGCTTGCTGAAGTAAACCATAACAATCAATTAATAACAGATGCTCTGAATTATGCTTTAAATGATGAAGAATCATCTATTTCTTCAAGTGCTACTGATGTATTGAAATCAATCAAGAAAAATCGCTTAATCAAATTGGAAAAAATCAAGAAAAATCGCTTAATCGATTCTGTTTTAGATAAAGAATCATTAGTTTATAGTTACCCTGTACAAGTAGAAGAAATTGTAGTAAGTAAATTTCTACCTCAAATGCAAGAATTATTATTAGTTGCAATATATGAAATGAAAGATTTGATTTTACAAATTCAAGAAATATACAAATTTTATAACCATGAAATTTTCCATTCACCCCCAATAGAAGAAACAAAATCAACATCTACTAGTTCTACAACTATAATTAATTCCGAAATAGTACAAATTATAGAAAAAAATGAAGGTGATGTCATCGGTAAGAAAACAACTGAAACCTAACCAATCTTCAGATTCTCGACCTCTTTAAGAAGTCGAGAATCTACATCCGTGTTGCTATATTTCGAGAGGTAAAAAATGTCAGAACAATCCAAAGCGTCTAAATACAACTTTGAAAAATCTGAAGTAGTGCAAATTATCGAAGAGAATCAAGGTACTGTTATAGGTAAAAATGTTGCAGAGAAAACCCCAGCCGAAGCAGCAAAGGAAATTCAAGATTTATTAGCGCAGCTGCAAACAAATTACCCGACAACAACAGAATACGAAAAACAAGTGTTTGTCAATAAATTTAATGACGAAGTGAAAACTAATTCCCGCGTTCGGGATGTCATTTTAGCTGGGGGAATTGAATTAATTAAAATTCTTTGTCCACCGTTGGGTATCCCGATTGAAATGGGTAAAAGGTGGTTGGAAACTGCCCAGAAACAGAAATAATATCATGTCCACTTGAATAGTTGTCCGCAGCGTTAGCGTAGCGAACGCAAGTGCTTGAGATTGCTTCGTTTCACTTCGTTCCACTCGCAATGACACATCGTAAGTAATTAAGCGGACATGATATAACTAGCTTGGTGGTTACAAATCCAGGCAGTTGTAACCGATCGCATTAAGTAGCGATACTATCGCTTGTTGCGTGACGTGAAAGTTGTCCATTTAGGACTTACCACTCGCTACTGGCTGATCAACTTGCGCCTCCTCCTGCTGTGACGGTTGCTCTTCTTCCTCAGGTGGTAAGCCATAAATCGACCGATACAGGTTCACGTACTGCTTAGCAGATCGATACCAACTGAAGTCTTGATTCATACCGCGTTGCTGTAGCTGTTGCCAGTAATCCTTGTAACGGAAACCTTCCCAAGCCCGTATCATACAGGTAAATAGATCCAATGGTTCATAACGGTCGAAGCAATAACCAGTACCTGCATGGTTCGTTGGATCATGATGGAATACAGTATCAACTAATCCCCCAGTACGACGCACAATTGGCACTGAACCGTAACGCAAAGCCATCATTTGGCTAATACCGCAAGGTTCAAAACGACTTGGCATGAGGAAAGCATCGGTACCCGCATAGATGCGACGAGCCAAGGCATCGTTATAAAGTAGGTAAGTTGCCATGCGTCCGGGGTAGCGCGATGCGAGTTGCCACATTTGGGTTTCGTAGTAGCGATCGCCCGTCCCCAACAAGACAAACTGTGCATCTGTGTACGCCAAAAAGCGATCCAAAATATTCAACGTCAAATCGATGCCTTTTTGTTCCACCAACCGTGTCACCATACCAATAAAAAAGGCATTGCTATTTACTTCTAACCCCACTTCTTCTTGCAAAGCAATTTTATTCGCTTTGCGTTTCTCTAAAGTGTCAGCCGTGAAGGTTTGAGCAATGTACTTATCGGTAGGTGGATCGTAAACTTCTGTATCAATGCCATTGATAATACCCGACAACTTGCCACTGATGAAAGACAATAACCCTTCTAAAGTTTCACCATAAGCGGCTGTCTGGATTTGCTCGGCATAAGTTGGGGAGACAGTATTTACCTTATCTGCAAACTGGACTGCAGCTGCCATTGTGTTGTGTCCTTGCATATACCAAGGACACCAAGTAATTTTTTCTAAAAACCAGCGCCACGGACCTTGATATGCCAGGTTGTGTATCGTAAAAACAGTGCTGATATCAGGAGATTGATGCATCCACACAGGAATCATTCCTGTGTGCCAATCGTGACAGTGGACAATTTCCGGTTTCCAGTAATTCCAACAAAACTCCGCTGCTCCGTTGGCGAAGAATGTGAACCGCCAATCTTCATCTTCTCCAGCGTAAATTCGCCGAGGCGAAAAAGCCGGATGTCCAAATAAGTACAAGGGAACATCAGTACCAGGCAGAACAGTTTCGTAAACTGCAAAGCTTTGGAACATGGCAGATCCCCACCAAATTGGCTCGGTAGGAATTTCCATTTTGTCTGGTAGCATACCGTAGTAAGGCAAGAAGATCCGCACATCATGCCCCATTGTCCTCAAAATTTTGGGGAGTGCTCCAACAACATCACCCATTCCACCAACTTTCGCAATGGGAGCTGCTTCTGCTGCAACAAATAAAATCCGCATGATAATCTTTGTCCCCTCGATTCTGCCTAGATTAGAGTTGTTTTAATATCAAATCCGCGCTTACTGACTTTATCTATACCTCACCCCGGCTGCGCCACCCCTCTCCTTATTAAGGAGAGGGGTGGCGCAGCCGGGGTG
>NZ_QMEB01000135.1 GCF_012912135.1 Brasilonema bromeliae SPC951
ACTATAAACTAGTAAATTTTTCAGCAAAAATTTTTAGAAAAATTTTAAATTTTAGAGAAAATACGGAGACATTAAGAATCAATTGGAACGAGATTCAAACCCCTCCCAATTGCACATTGCGTGTTAGCGTAAGCTTCTCGCGAAGCCAGCACCTTAGCGTGCCTTCCAGACATAGATTTGGTGGGCGCGGTATATACCGGTAACTTCTGACGGGGCGAGAAAAAGGGCGCTTGACGCAGATAAAATAAGCTCCATAGCCCTTAGCACGTCGTTGATAATACTTGCGCTTATTGCAACATAATTTTATAAAATGCACAACCACCTGACGCCAGGACTATTAGTCGTATTTACTCTGAGATTAAACCTCGTAAGTCTTGGTGGTTCTTCTAAGAGAGAATAATTGACCTAGTGAGATGATGGGCTGCAACTCATTTTTGCTTGCTGTACTGCCGGATAATCTGGTTTAAGTTTGAGGGCTTCGTCAAAGGCGGTAAAAGCTTCCTGGACTTTAGAGGTTTTACACAGCGTGAATCCTAGATAGTACAAAGTTTCTGCTTTTTGGGCATCTACCAACTTTAACTCTTTTAGCATCCGTTCAAATTGGGCAATTGCCTCATGGTATCGCCTCATGCCCCCAAGTGCTATACCTCGACC
Source organism: Brasilonema bromeliae SPC951 (assembly GCF_012912135.1). GTDB lineage: Bacteria > Cyanobacteriota > Cyanobacteriia > Cyanobacteriales > Nostocaceae > Brasilonema > Brasilonema bromeliae. The sequence continues at coordinate 655 of NZ_QMEB01000135.1, forward strand.
CCGGTGAGCAGTAAAGTAGTTGGGATCGTATGCTAATGATTGGTTATAGGCTTGAAGAGCTTCTTTGTGTTTTTGCGTTTGTGATAATGCTTTACCTTTATGGCTATAGGCAACTGATAAATCTCTTTTGATGGTATTTTTTGTGTCAACTTCTGAACCCTTCTCAAGCAACTCGATTGCTTTGTTAATCGTTACAAGAGCTTGTTCTGTTTGCTTGAGTGCTAGCAGTGATTCAGTTTTGTTAATCCAGAAAACAGGATCTTTCGAGTCGATTGCAATGGCTTTGTCAAAGGCGGCGATCGCCTCATTATATCGCTTGAGGTTATGTAGTGCCTCCCCTTGGCAATTCCAGCCATAAACTGCCTTTTGCTCAACGATAGTTGCTGCACTACAGGATTTTAGCATTTTATGGTATTGTTGTAAACCAGCTAATGCGTAGCCTTGGTTAGTCCAAGCTTGGTAGTAGCTTTGATCGATTTTTAAAATCTCATTGTATTTCGCGATCGCCTGTTGATATTTTCTTTGATTAAATAGCTCATTGCCTTGTTTAAAAAGGATTTGCACCTCTAAAGACTTCATCGTACTAGAGCGAACGACACTAAAGCCAACTATCACCAAGCCTAAACTTCCCAGTAAAATCCAAGTGCCTTTAGGAAGCACTTTTGTCGAATTGGAAATAGTTTTTTTTATATTCTTCAAACGAAGTGTTGATGGAGGTAATTGGCTTTGGGTGTTTTGAGTTATTTGTGAAAGTGGGGGAGGCTGTTTCTCCAATTCCTGATTCACCCAACTCAAAGAAAAAACAGATTGGTAAATACGGTTAGAAACTTTTAGCGTGTTTTCTTGTTCTACAACCAATCCCAAATTCAGCAGTTCTGTTTGTGCAGGATTGTTATTCACTACAACTTCTTTGTGCTGCAAGATTTGCTGATACAGCCGCAGTAGTGACAAAGGATTGCACTGCTGATTTTTCAGAATTCCATTGCGAATTCCCTCCAAATGCTCAGACGCCGCTTGAATTTCCCAGTTTTCAACTATGCGGGTTTGTACTAGTTGCTGTACTCTTACGGCTTCTTCATGAACAGGAATAAAATCTTGTGAGTTAGCAAGTAATTGACAAAGTTTTTGAGTGATAAACAGTTGACCACTTGTCCATGACAACACCTCTTCCAGTAAGACATACGGACGGCTGGCTTTTTCATCTAATTTGAATAATTTGATTCTATTGCAGTTGATCTCTAAACGTATTAATTCCTGATTCACCCAACTCAGAGAAAAAATAGATTGGTAAATGCGGTTAGAAACTTTTAGGGTGTTTTCCTGTTCCACAACCAATCCCAAATTCAGCAATTCTGTTTTTCTTATACTGTCCTTAACAGAGATATTTTCCTCCTGTAATATTTGCTGATAGAGTTCCAGCAGTGCAAAAGAGTTGCATTTATTATTTCGCAAAAGACCATAGCGAATCGCCTTGAAATGCTCCGACGCTACTTGAGTTTCCCAATGATCAATAAAACGGGTTTGTACAAGTTGTTGGACTGTGAATGCTTCTTCACCAACGGGAACAAAAGCTTCTGAATCAGCTAGTAATTGACATAACTTTTGGGTGAGAAACGGTTGACCACTTGTCCATGACAAAATCTCTTGCAGCAAAATATCCGGACGACTAGCTTTTTGATTTAAATTGAATAATTTGATTATGCTACGACTAAAAGGTTTTGTATGTACTTTGTGACCAACAACAGATGACTTGTCTTCTTCGAGAAACGTTTCTACTTGTCTGAGACTGTCATCAATACTCGTGAAGTCTTCAATTTGGAATTCTGTTTCCGCAGCGTCCCCGGAGGACATATTTTGAATTTTTAATTCCCCGGAGGGGCTGACTCTCTCGTTGCGGGCCTCAACTGAGTGTTCTGCCTGCTGTAAGATTTTTTGAGAGCACTGTCCAAGAGGAACAATATACTCTAGAAAAAAATTGATTGTAGTTGGCTGAAGCCAACCCTTGTGAACAGCCAATTCCCCAAATTTAAGTCCCATCTGTTTTTGTTCACAGAGAATAGTCTTCACTTGATACTCATCCAACAGTCCCGCTTTTTTGAGATACTCACCCAAGGGTTGTTTAGACTTTTCGTTCAGCAAATCTGACCACTTCTGGGCGAAAAAATCAGCCGTTTCTTGTTTGATCCATCCTTGTAAGGCTAAAATTTCTCCTAGCCGCATATTCTTATTTTGGGTTTGCTGTTGCAAAGCGAACTCTATCTGGGCAATTGAAATTAGGTCAGCGAGCTGTAAAATTTCACCTAGCGGTTTGAGAGAAAAGATTTCACACATAAGCATGTCAAAATAGGGCAGTAAATAATTACTTAACCAGAAGTTACAAAAAAATTCAGCCAACTTTGTCAAAAATTTAGCAATGAAATTTTCATTATTTTCTTGACAAACAGCGCTTTTCGTGCATAAAAGACACTCTCCCATTTGATGACATTTCAGAGAACATTTCATGCTTAAAATCAGCAACGCCTGTCCTCAACTACTCGTTCTGTGTCTCCAATACGAAATGTATTAAGTTATATTGTTTACAATAGTCCTTGAGAGAGTGTATTATTTACAACCAAAAAAATACATCTTTCTTTCACAGAAATTCAGTAACTATTCAAATATGAGCATAATTACTAACCTTCATGACGAAACTAACATTCATGACGAAACGACGATTCTAGTTGAATTTGCGCCTAGCGCTGGCATGAAGCAAGTTAGCCTCACTTCTGAAGATTTAGCCAAAAAGTCTTCGGAAGCATTGGATAAAGCAATGGCTACCATTCGTCAGATGGCACAGAAGACAATGGTGACTATAGATACACTGACGAACAAGCCAACAGAAGTCCAATTAGAATTTGGTATCAAATTGAATACAGAAGCAGGTGCAATTATTGCCAAAACTTCTGGAGAGGCGAGTTTAAAAGTGAAGTTAACTTGGGAGCGCAAAGAGGCAAATGAATGAACAAGCCAGCACGCAAACCGCAAATTATAAATTTGTGTAAATTCACCGTTCAAATCCGTGATGTCAACAATAACACTGTTGGCACGGGTTTTGTCGTTTCTGAAAGTGGGCAAATTGTCACTTGCGCTCATGTGGTGCGGGATGCGTGTGCAACAGGCGAAGTCGCTGAGGGAGTGGAAGTTGATGTTTACTTCTCCAAAGCCCAAAATGAGGAACAAAAAGCTCAGAAAGCAAGAGTTGCAGTTTGTTTCCACGATTATGAAGATGATGTGGTTTTGTTGCAACTTGACACTCCCTCACTACCGGATGGAATTGAGGTGGCAATTCTAGGGACGGCTGAAGAGTCTGCTGGTAATAAGTTCAGAAGTTTTGGCTATCGGCGTTTAGGCAAAAACCAAGGATGCCCGGCTGAGGGGAAGATTATCGATTTTGCCGAGTCACCGGAGAATTCCGTATTGCATGGCGATCCACTTATGTTAAGTTGTCAACATATCGACAGTGGTATGAGTGGAGCAGCAGTTCTGGATACAGAGCGAGATTTGGTAGTAGGCGTCATAGCCCAAACTTGGGACTCTGGGCAGAGTGAAAAAGATCGTGACACAAGTTTTGCTGTCGATTGCAAAGTTCTCACCTTTGATCCTATGCGTCTACCTTTAGCAGGTATGCCAATTACTCGGCTGCTGGCAACTCAGGATAAAATGGATTTACATACTACAGGAGGACAACCAGTGTCTGAGCCTGGAATTGTCCTGAATAACGCCCCAGCGCTTTTACCAGAATGGGTGGGAAGAGAAGAATTTCTCAGGACGCTGAATCAGGACTGGGTTGATTCCGATTGCTTGATTACCGGACTTATCGGCTTTGGTGGCGAGGGCAAAAGTTCTCTCACCCGTCGTTGGTTGGAAAATCTGCTGCAAGACTCATCCCTACCATGTCCTCAAGGAGTTTTCTGGTGGGGCTTTGATGAAAAAACTAGTATAGACGAGTTCTTTGAAGCAGCGCTGACGTTTCTGGTGAAAGATATTGATCCGCGCAAGTTAACACCAGCAGAAAAGGCGAAATTCATTCATGCCATGCTCAAGAGTGGGCGCTATCTGTTCATTTTAGATGGGCTAGAGGTGCTACAACACGAAGATGGGGATGATTACGGTGAGCTAAAAAATGCTGACTTGCGGGAGTTTTTGCGGGGATTTGCGACAGGGGGACATCAGTCTTTTTGCCTGATTAATAGTCGTGTGCCATTGTTAGACCTAATTGACTTTACCACCTACACTCATCGGGATGTAGATCGCCTCAGTGCAGAAGAGGGACGTACTTTGCTGCGGAACGTAGGTGTTAAAGGTAGCAATCAAGATTTAGATCGAATTGTGGCAGACTGGGATGGTTACGCCTTGGTTCTCAGTCTATTGGGGGCTTATCTGGTGGATGTGTATAACGGCGATGTTAAACGCATCCGCGATATCTCGCCGCCAACCGCCGATGAACCGCGTTATGATCGAGTGAAGCGGGTGCTGCGTCGCTATGACAAACATCTGACACAACCTGAGAAAGAGTTTTTAACAGTATTTAGTGCTTTTCGCTTGGGTGTTTCCCAATCAGCCTTTGCACAAGTATTTCAAGGCGTGATTCCTGGTTACTTTCCTCCCAGAAGACAGACTTCCTCCTTTGTGGATCGTTTCATCTGGCAATTCCAAAGATTGCTGAATCGTTTATTTCCCAGTAGACGCAGGGCAGAGACTCAACTAAAAAAACAGTTAAAAGCACCTCTGACTGAATTACCTGGTCGCACTTTTGACGCAATGGTCAGGCGATTAGTGAATTATCGCATCTTGCGTTATTACCTGGAAGCAAATTACTATGCAATGCATCCGCTGATCCGCGCTCACTACTTAAAGCAACTGGATGAGGACAAACGCGCCCAAGCTAGAGAAATTCATCAACGCATTGCAGATTACTACCTCAGAATTGCTGGACCAATACCGGATCATCCAATTTTAGAAAACTTAGCATTTCCTATTGAGGTGGTACATCACCTGTGCTGTGCTGAGAATTATGATCAGGCATACGATGTTTTTTGGGAGCGTGTCTTACAGAGTGCACAGCGCGTGTTGGTTGACCAACTGAATGCTTGGGACACATGCCTAGCTTTAGTGCTGGAATTCTTCCCCAATAATGATACTTCCCAAGAACCGCAGGTAAGCAGCCTTAACTGTAAAGCTTGGATACTAAACGAAGTCGGTCTTTGCTTGAAAAAATTGGGACAATTGAGTGAAGCAGAGCAGTTTTATAAACGTGCCATTGCGATTGAATTGAACAAGGAAAACTGGAAAAATGCTGCCATAAACTACCAGAACCTGGCAGGACTATACATCGAACTCGGCAAACTTACCGCTAGTGAACAGGCTGCCCGTGAAGCGCTCACTCTTGCCCGTCGTGCAGGAGATAAGTCGCAAGAGGCTAATTCGCTGGGTTATCAAGCGCAAATTGCTCATTTGCAGGGTAATTTACAACTAGCAAGTGCAGCCTTCCAGCAAGCAGAAGCCTTAAGGCAGGAAATCGAAGCAGATACATACGACTTGTATACCTTGAACGGGATCTACAATGCTGATCACCTACGACGAGTAAGTAATCTAGAATATGCTCGTCGAATCACACAAGCAAACCTAGAAATTTGTCAGCGCAATCACTGGCTTGCTAGAATCAGCCGATGTTACCGTGTTTTCGGCGATCTAGATGCTGACACTGAACAGCACGAGAGCGCCCGTGAGAATTACAACGAAGCGCTAAGAATTGCACGGGGTATATCAAATCGAGATGTCTTAATTGAAGCATTGCTGGCGCGGGGGCGTTGGGCTGCACGGCGCAGTGAAGTGGAAGCGGCGCGTAGCGATTTAGATGAAGCTTTGAGTTACGCGCTTAGCGGTGGCTATCGTATTTATGAGGCAGATATTCGGGTGGCGCTAGCTTGGGCGCATTTAGCAGAGGGGAATTACTCAGTCGCACAGGTACAAGCAGAAAAGGCACAGCGTATGAGTGCTGAGATGGGTTATCATTGGGGTCAGGTGGATGCGGCTGAGGTTTTGGCAGGATTAAAACAGTTGAGTCAGTCTGTTTTGAATTAGGGTTAAATCAACTCATGCAGCGACTAACCGTTTACTCTCCGGCTTGTTGTTTGAGCAAATTTACCACATTAAAGGAAATAATAGTATAAAAAACTGAAATTAGAATATCCTTCGTAGGTTGGGTTGAGCGATAGCGAAACCCAACACTAACCCTTACAATCCCTACATATAAATTCTTGTTCACTAAAACCACAAAAGCCAAAACAAAAAACAATGCAATACCGCCGAGCAAAAGTCAACGGAGGTAGCTACTTTTTTACCGTCGTTACTCATAACAGACGCAAATTTTTATGTGAACCTGATAACATTTCCCTATTAAGAAATGCTTTTCGATATGTAATGCAGCAACATCCCTTTGAAATTGATGCCATTATTGTATTACCTGACCATATCCACTCTATTTGGACATTACCTGATGGAGAGCATGACTTCTCGACACGCTGGCGTTTGATCAAAAGTTATTTTAGTCGGCAATGTGCAACTGAGTATCAGGGTGAAATATCAAAAGCCAGAGAAAAGAAAAAAGAACAGGCGATTTGGCAACCTCGCTTTTGGGAGCATCAAATACGAGATGACAAAGATTTTGCTCACCATGTTGAGTATATTCATTACAACCCAGTCAAACATGGATTAGTGGCTGCACCAAAGGATTGGCAATATTCTAGTTTTCACCGTTATGTCCGTGACGGTATTTATGATATGGATTGGGGTGCAGATGGGGAAATTTTATTTGATGCGAGTATAGGAAATGAGTAATTTCAGTAGGGTAAGTAAGTTTGGTTGATGTAGCATATGTGTCGCTTGACCATAGATAAGCAAATATTGTCAAAGCATAAGAATATTTGTAGGTTGGGTAGAACGAAGTGAAACCCAACAAAGCGTCGGAAATGTTGGGTTTCGTTCCTCAACCCAACCTACCTTATTCTTAACAGCAATCCTATTGTGCTAAAAAATAAAAAGTCAAAATAATCTTCTAGTTGCATATTTATAACCTTCCTTCATTATTGGGCAAAAAGTCTCAATTCGCTTGCTAGCAACTCACTGCGGCTGTTGATTCTGGATGACTTAGGGAGTTGCGGATATATCTTTTGTCCTCATGCACGCAATCTTTATACACTCCAGACGCATTTCATACTTCATAAGCACTCAAAATTCTGGAAAATAGTATATGTAGTCGAACATTTCCAGACTAACTTAATTTTCTCTTGGAGAATATGACCTCTACTTTCTTAGAACGCCTGCATAGTCCTACACGCCCAGTCATCGTCTTCGATGGTGCAATGGGAACTAACCTGCAAACGCAAAACCTGACTGCTGAAGATTTCGGTGGTCCTCAGTACGAAGGTTGCAACGAGTACCTCGTTTACACGAAGCCAGAAGCGGTTGCAAAAGTTCATCGCGACTTTCTCGCTGCTGGTGCGGATGTGATTGAAACGGATACTTTTGGCGCTGCGTCGATTGTCTTGGCTGAATACGACTTAGCAGATAAGGCGTATGAACTCAACAAAACAGCAGCAGAACTCGCAAAGCGCGTTGCTGCGGAATTTTCTACTCCAGAAAAACCCCGGTTTGTTGCAGGTTCTATAGGACCAACTACCAAACTACCAACTTTGGGACATATCGACTTTGACACCATGAAGTCTTCCTACGTCGAACAAGTAGAAGGACTTTTCGATGGTGGAGTTGATTTATTCATCGTTGAGACTTGCCAAGATGTGCTGCAAATCAAAGCGGCGCTGAATGGAATTGAAGAAGTTTTTGCGAAGAAAGGCGATCGCCGTCCCCTCATGGTCTCTGTCACAATGGAAACAATGGGCACAATGCTGGTTGGGACGGAAATCAACGCTGTGCTAACAATTCTGGAACCTTACCCAATAGACATTCTCGGTCTGAATTGTGCCACAGGTCCAGACTTGATGAAACCACATATCAAGTATCTTGCAGAACATTCACCCTTCGTGGTTTCCTGTATTCCCAACGCTGGTTTACCAGAGAACGTTGGTGGTCAAGCTCATTATCGCTTGACACCAACGGAATTACGCATGTCATTAATGCATTTTGTTGAAGATTTGGGTGTCCAAGTGATAGGGGGTTGCTGTGGGACACGTCCAGGACACATTCAACAATTAGCAGAAATTGCCAAAGAGTTGACGCCAAAAGTTAGACATCCTGAACTTGAACCAGCGGCGGCGTCAATATACAATATCCAACCTTACGACCAAGACAATTCATTCTTAATTATCGGCGAACGTCTCAACGCCAGTGGTTCCAAAAAATGCCGCGAGTTACTAAATGCGGAAGATTGGGATGGACTGGTGTCGATGGCGAGGGCGCAAGTTAAGGAAGGCGCACATATATTAGATGTCAACGTTGACTACGTGGGACGTGACGGTGTACGTGATATGCACGAAGTTGTTTCACGTCTGGTCAATAATGTGACACTTCCATTGATGCTCGACTCCACAGAATGGGAAAAGATGGAGGCGGGATTGAAAGTTGCTGGTGGTAAGTGCTTGTTGAACTCCACCAACTATGAAGATGGAGAACCGCGTTTCTTGAAGGTGTTGGAACTGGCGAAGAAATACGGTGCTGGTGTTGTGATTGGTACAATCGATGAAGATGGGATGGCGCGGACGGCAGACAAAAAGTTTGCGATCGCCCAACGCGCCTACCGTCAAGCTGTTGAATTCGGAATTCCACCTACCGAAATCTTTTTTGATACCCTAGCACTACCCATTTCCACAGGGATTGAAGAAGACCGCGCCAACGGTAAAGCTACAATTGAATCAATCCGTCGGATTCGTCAAGAATTACCTGGATCTCATGTCGTCTTGGGTGTTTCCAATATCTCCTTTGGTCTTAGCCCTGCATCACGTATCGTCCTCAACTCCATGTTTTTACATGAAGCAATGACTGCTGGTATGGATGCTGCAATTGTCAGCGCTAGTAAAATTTTACCACTGTCACGCATTGAGGAACGCCATCAAGAAGTCTGTCATCAGTTGATTTACGATGAGCGGAAATTTGAGGGAAATGTCTGCGTTTATGACCCCTTGACAGAACTGACGAAGTTATTTGAAGGGGTGACGACGAAACGGGACAAAGGCGTTGACGAAAATCTACCCATTGAAGAACGTCTCAAGCGCCACATCATCGACGGCGAACGCATTGGTTTAGAAGAACAACTCACCAAAGCTTTAGAAAAATATCCTCCACTGCATATTATCAACACCTTCCTGCTGGATGGGATGAAAGTGGTTGGTGAGTTGTTTGGTTCTGGACAAATGCAGCTTCCCTTCGTATTGCAATCAGCGGAAACCATGAAAGCAGCGGTGGCTTATCTGGAACCGTTCATGGAAAAATCAGAAGCTGGTAACAATGCTAAGGGTACATTCATAATTGCTACGGTGAAAGGCGATGTTCACGACATTGGTAAGAACTTAGTTGATATCATCTTGTCGAACAACGGCTACAAAGTGATTAATCTGGGAATTAAGCAGCCAGTGGAGAACATCATCAATGCATACGAACAGCACAAAGCTGATTGTATTGCGATGAGTGGTTTGTTGGTGAAATCCACTGCTTTCATGAAAGAGAATTTGGAGGTGTTCAACGAAAAGGGAATCACCGTCCCTGTGATTTTAGGCGGTGCAGCGCTGACACCCAAGTTTGTTGATCAAGATTGCCAAAATACCTACAAAGGTAAGGTGGTTTACGGCAAAGATGCGTTTTCTGATTTGCACTTCATGGATAAGTTAATGCCAGCGAAAGCAGCAAGTCAATGGGATGATTTGCGGGGATTTTTGAATGAAACCGCTGAAACTGCCCAAGTGTCAGGAAATGGTCACAAACAATCTCTGGCGGAGGCGGTTGAAGAAAAATCTCCTGAACCAAAAGAAGTAGATACGTGTCGTTCTGAAGCTGTGGCGGTAGATATTGAACGTCCAACGCCGCCTTTCTGGGGAACGAAGGTACTCCAGGGGGAAGATATTCCTTTGGGGGAGGTTTTTTGGTATTTAGATTTACAAGCTTTGATTGCGGGGCAATGGCAGTTCCGTAAGCCTAAGGAGCAGTCTAAGGAGGAGTATCAGGCGTTTTTGGATGAGAAGGTGTATCCAATTTTGGAGGATTTGAAGCAGCGGATTATACAGGATAAGTTGTTGCATCCGCAGGTGGTTTATGGATATTTTCCTTGTCAGGCGGAGGGGAATAGTTTGTATATTTATGATACGAACCGCAGAGGCGCAGAGGACGCAGAGGTAAGAGAGGTAAGAGCAAGTTTTGAGTTTCCGAGGCAAAGGTCGTTAAGGAGGTTGTGTATTGCAGATTTCTTTGCGCCGAAGGAGTCGGGAGTTATTGATGTGTTCCCGATGCAGGCGGTGACTGTAGGTGAGATTGCGACTGAGTACGCGCAAAAGCTGTTTGCAGATAATAAATACAGTGAGTATCTGTATTTCCACGGTTTTGCGGTGCAGATGGCAGAAGCGCTGGCGGAGTGGACACACGCCCGTATTCGTCGCGAGTTGGGTTTTGTGGCTGATGAACCGGACAATATTCGGGATATTTTGGCACAAAGATATCAGGGTTCGCGGTATAGTTTTGGGTATCCGGCTTGTCCGAATATTCAGGATCAATACAAGCAGCTGGAGTTGTTGGGAGCAGAGCGTATTAATTTGCACATGGATGAAAGTGAACAGCTTTATCCGGAACAGTCTACGACTGCGATTATCACTTATCACCCAGTAGCGAAGTACTTTAGCGCGTAACTTATTCCTATTCCCCTCTCCTTAATAAGGAGAGGGGTGCCCGTAGGGCGGGGTGAGGTAGCTAACCAGAGGAGTATAGTATGATGTTTGTTGAATTTCACCCCCTTCCCCTCTCCTTTATAAGGCTATGCATTAGTCACATTTTTCTTAACATTTGTAGAAGTTAGAAGGAGAAAGGATTACAGAAATCAAAGAGGTGATTTAGGTTGACAAAATGTAGGAAATGTGAGTTAACAAAGGTGGATGTGTGATTAGCTACACCCATTAGCTTTGAAAGTAGAGTGAGTGAGCTTCCAAGTAGCGGCGATATCGTGTAATCGCCGCAAACCGCGCCAAATAGTTTTGACACCTGGTTCGCCGTCACTTTTGCGACCCAAAAATCCTCCGAGACTTGCAATCATTCGTACAGCTTGTTGTAAAGAAGGCGGGTTTTTAGGTGGAATAGGATGCTTGTTGATAGTGGCAGATAAAGACTGCCATTCGTGAGCTTCTAAAACGGTGTCACATGATTCGTCAGGATGAAGTCGTGCTTGATAAGTTATCCAGAGCAAACGCCAAGCGACAATGGAATATGTTGCCAATGCCATCTCGATTCGACGCCCTGTTTCCAATTGTAATTTTTCGATACCACAACCACTTTTTAATGTGTAATGATAACGTTCAATTAACCAGCGATATGTGTACCATTTGACGCAACGTGCCGCCTGCTCAAATCTACAAATTTCAATAGTCGTAAGTAATAACCAACTAATAGCCTCAACACCATCAGGCGGGTTTTCTTCTTGTGCCAAAATCACTTGCAATTTCACAGGTTTTAACTGTGAACGCGCTAGATGATTTGCTGGCACACAAACCTCAAGAGTGGCAAATCTCAATATCAGGTTTGCGATTCTAGGATTTTGTTCGGGATTGCGCTTGATTTCCACACTCAGCAGACCACATGGCTGAGTTTGACGAATCGCTTGATGTAAGTATTGCGCGGTATGATCTACTTTGCGATTGTGGGTTCCACGAATCAGTAAATGAGAATTTTCTGGTCTTTTGAGACTAAATAAATCGAAGATATCCGCTTCGGAATCCCCCATAGTCACCACCATATTTTCTTTTGGTATCAACTGTTGTGTTGTCTTTAAAGAATCTAACCAACGTTGACTTTCTTTCTCTTGGGTTTCTCTTTGCCGACGTTTTTTCGCTATCCCTAAATTTTCTCGTGGTCTTGTCCATACCTGTTGGTCAATTATTCCCAATGGCACTCCATCTATTGTGCTGGCCAATGTTGAATCTACTTTTAATCCCGATAATTTCTGATGGTCAAGGTATCCCACCCCCGTTGTTGATGGATGATTTGTTAAATCTATGTTTGTCGTGTCTTGAATTGCCAGTACTATCTCATGAGATTTGATTCTTTCTATGCTACTCCTGACATGGGCTTTGCGAATATCATCTGGCTCGAAGTATGGTGAACTCCAAAAATCATAGGCAGCGCATGTAGCCGCCATGTTTCCACACGCTTGTGGCACACTACTTGATGGCTGAGATGCTAAGTCTTCAACAATCCGTATTAAAAAAAGAAGTCAGAAGTCAGAATTCAGAATTCAGAATTAATCGGATGGGGATTTAGACCCCAACCGATTATAGACACCGTGTAGACGGATGGGGATTTAGACCCCTCGACTCGGAGTCATTCGTACAGGAGATTCGTCTGTTCTTCGTTCTATTTTTTCTTCCTTCTGACTCCTGACTCCTGACTCCTGAGTTCTTGGTTAACCGCTTATTTCTGCGTGCATCCCCTAGGTCTGCTTGTTGCAATTCTAATTCTGCCCACTTTTGCATCTTCTCCCCTCACCCACAACTCCTTTATTCTCCCAAAACTATACCCATCAATCCTTTCTCTATTGTTTTAAGTCTTTTTTACTTTTCTTAAGAAAGATGTGACTAATGCATAGCCTTATAAAGGAGAGGGGTTGGGGAACCCCCGCACCGTACTGGCTCCCCTACTCAGATCTTGCACCTCGACGTGAGTACACCTTGAACTGAAGTTCAAGGCTCATAGGCAAAGTCCGTTAAAACGGACTGAATATAGATATCCAGTGAGCTTTAGCTTACTTGACCTTTGAGCCAAGAAATTTATTTCTTGGCGGACGAGAATGATGGTGCAAGATATGAGCCTACAGATATTTAGATTTTTTCATAAATTAAATCGGATTTTTATATCATAGAAGTCATTGTGGAATGACACATTTCTAACACTCGTCATCCAACGAGCAAATCTACTTAACCCAATAGTAGGAAGCTTCTTTGTAGAAGTTCATGTCAAGGTTTTAGAAAATGACTCTACAAGAAATTTATGACTCAAAAAATTCAAGAAAGCGTGACAGAATCTAAAGATGTGCGAGTTAGTGCAACCTCAATAATCTGGGGTATAGCTGTAGGAATGTTAGCAATTTGTATCCCGCTTTCATCTGCCACAAAAAGTGGTTCTATTTTACCTTTAGCTACTATCGCTGGTGCAGCAATAAGTACTGTTGCTGTGTGGCGTTCTGATGACAAAAAATCAAAATATAACTCTTTACCTCAACAAAAAGTCGAACTGTTAGAGCAAAGAATTGCTAACTTAGAAACAATTGTGACTCGTGATGATTTTGAGTTGCGGATGAGAATGAAACAGGTAGAATCTCGCGATCGCAAAAGTGACAATTAAATAACTTTCGTCCAACTCACCAACTTTGTGTAAGGTATAGTTCTACTTCTGGCAATTTTCAAGAATTGCCTTAATTTGTTGTTAATATTGTATAACTAAATTTTAATTTTTTCATTATACCATAGATGTTCAAAATCTGATAATATTTCTGGCATTTTGGCATCTTTTTATAAAAAAAAGTCCTTAATTGTGAAGCGATATTACATTTGTTTCAAAAATATTTAAAAATCGTCTGAAAAGCAAACATCGTTCTAACGTAGAACCTAAGAAGATACTAGAGGCAATTTATGACGAGTAACATTCAAAAGTATCGATTTGTCTGTACCCTGACCTTTGGCGACATCTATGGTCAAATCATTGTTTGGTTGATTACCATTACAATAAGTTTGGCGTCAGCTTTGGCGTTGATGGGTGCCAGAAAACCTGTTTATGCTTTAGCCACTGTTGGACTCGTAGTTCTGCTATCTTTGCCTTTCTTGCTTTTTGCTTTCGTGACTACATTGCTAAATCACATTGAAGTGTCTCCTGTAGAACCAGGAACAAGAATGGAACCAATTCCAGGTAATGTGTCGCAGCAACAACCTGTAGAAGCAACTAGCTGATGGATTTTAGATAGAGGACTGATGAGTGATGAGTTGTTAGCAGCTAGTGGTAAAGAAGAAGCTGATGCGTGTCTAAGTTGTTTGATTTTTTTTATGACTGTCATTAGTCAGCGCGTCCTTTGTTATTACAAATGACTAATGACCAAAAGATACGGACTCCCTGAACTGGTCAATGTGTAACTTAACAAGTGCAACAGCGTAAGCTTACAACTAAACAATTCTCATTCCTGACTTTAAAATTCATAACTGACACTACATCCCTGTCTGTTGGCGGGGAATTTTTTTGACACACGCGACGTATCAGCTTTTTACAATATAACAGCGATCGCTTTTTGATAATTGGGGACTTGTTATGCTTGAACACGATGTGATTATTGTCGGAGGTGGGTTGGCTGGGTGTCGCGCTGCAGTGGAAATTGCTCGCATTGACCCCAGTTTAAACGTAGCAGTGGTTGCTAAAACTCACCCGATTCGTTCCCACTCAGTCGCAGCACAAGGTGGTATGGCTGCGTCTCTGAAAAATGTTGATTCAGCAGACAGTTGGGAAGCTCATGCTTTTGACACTGTGAAAGGTTCCGACTATTTAGCAGACCAAGATGCGGTAGAAATTCTCACTCGTGAAGCGCCGGATGTCGTGATTGACCTAGAACACATGGGCGTTTTATTCTCCCGTTTAAACGATGGTCGCATAGCTCAACGTGCTTTTGGCGGACATTCTCACAATCGTACGTGTTACGCTGCTGATAAAACTGGTCACGCCATTTTGCATGAACTCGTGAGCAACCTACGGCGATATGGTGTCCAAATTTATCAAGAATGGTATGTGATGCGCCTGATTTTAGAAGAAGGTCAGGCGAAAGGTGTGGTGATGTACCGTATTGAAGATGGTCACATAGAGGTGTTGCGGGCGAAAGCGGTGATGTTTGCGACTGGGGGATATGGTCGTGTTTACAACACCACGTCTAATGATTATGCTTCCACGGGTGATGGTCTGGCAATGACTGCTCTGGCTGGTTTACCCTTGCAAGATATGGAATTTGTGCAATTTCATCCCACGGGGTTATATCCAGTAGGAGTGCTGATTTCAGAAGCGGTGCGTGGAGAAGGGGCGTATCTTATCAACTCTGAGGGAGAACGCTTTATGGAAAGATACGCTCCTAGTCGCATGGAACTTGCTCCGCGTGATATTACTTCACGGGCGATCGCCTACGAAATTCGTGCTGGTCGTGGTGTTCATCCTGATGGAAGTGCGGGTGGTTCCTTTGTCTATCTTGACTTACGACACATGGGTAAAGAAAAAATTATGAGTCGCGTTCCCTTTTGTTGGGAGGAAGCACACCGTCTGGTGGGTGTTGACGCAGTCACTCAACCTATGCCTGTCCGCCCTACCATTCATTATTGCATGGGCGGTATTCCTGTAAATACCGATGGTCAAGTTCGTAGTAGTGGCGATGGTCTGATTGATGGCTTTTTTGCTGCTGGGGAAACTGCTTGTGTTTCCGTACATGGTGCAAATCGCCTTGGTAGTAATTCTTTGTTGGAATGTGTGGTTTATGGACGCAGAACAGGTGCTTCGCTTGCACATTTTGTGCAAAAACGCAAGCTTCCGACAGTAGATGAGCAACGCTACATCACTGAAGCTCAGCAAGAGATTCAAGCTTTGCTAGATCAGTCTGGAAAATACCGCATTAACAAAGTCCGTCAAGCCTTCCAAGATGACATGACTCAGTACTGCGGCGTTTTCCGCACCGAGGAATTAATGCGTGAAGGTTTAAACAAAGTGCAAGAATTAGAACAACAGTACTCGCAGATATATTTAGACGACAAAGGCAGTTTCTGGAATACAGAAATCATAGAAGCCTTTGAAACGCGGAGTTTGATGGTGGTAGGGCGTATGATTTTGGAATCAGCTTTAAATCGTCAGGAAAGTCGCGGTGCTCACTTCCGCGAAGATTATCCCCAACGGGATGACACCAACTTTTTAAGGCACACAATGGCTTATTATTCACCAGCAGGGATTGATATCCAATATCGCCCAGTGGCAATAAGCATGTTTCAACCACAGGAGCGGAAGTATTAGGAAAGCTCAGATCTTGCACCTCCGGCTGAGTACGCCCAGAACTCAAGTTCTGGGCTAATA
>NZ_QMEB01000136.1:0-9674 GCF_012912135.1 Brasilonema bromeliae SPC951
AGCTTGTTTTTGCAATATGTGAGGAGTTTGAGACTGAAGTTGTCATTATCAATAAATCCAACGAAGAAGTACCTTTTGAGCAAGAACTGGTACAAGACATGATTGAACTTATCACTGTGTTTAGCGCTCGCCTTTATGGCTCTAGAAGCAAGAAGAACAAGAAATTGATTGATGGTATGACCCAAGTTGTTAAAGAGGTGCAGTAATGCTGTTAGGTTTCAAGACTGAATTGAAACTGAATAATCAACAACGCAAAGCATTTGCTCAACATTGTGGAGTTGCTCGTCACGCTTGGAATTGGGGACTGGGATTGACTAAGCAGATACTAGATCACAATAAAGCTAATCCTGACTCCAAGATTAAGTTCCCTAGTGCTATTGACTTGCATAAATGGTTAGTGGCACTGGTGAAGTCTGAACATGAATGGTACTACGAAGTCAGCAAGTCTACTCCACAACAAGCGTTAATGGCACTGCGTGAATCTTGGAAGCGCTGTTTTAACAAGACGGCTGGTGTTCCCAAATTCAAAAAGAAAGGTAGACGCGACTCTTTCACATTAGAAGGTACAGTGAAAATTCTTGGAAACAACAAAATCCAAGTACCTGTAATTGGTGTACTCAAAACCTATGAACGTCTACCACAACTAAAACCGAAGTCAGTTACTATTAGCCGCGAGGCAACGAGATGGTTTATCAGCTTCCGTCATGAGGTTGAGGCTCAAGCTACCGAACACACCGACGTTGTAGGTGTTGACCTGGGTGTCAAAACATTGGCGACATTATCGACTGGCGAAGTAGTACCTGGTGCTAAGTCCTACAAGAAATATGAAGCTAAGTTATCTAGAATGCAATGGTTGAATCGTCATAAAATTATCGGTTCAACTAAGTGGAAGAAAGCCCAGATACAAATAGCGAGACTCCACAGAAAGATAGCCAACATCCGAAAAGATACGTTGCACAAGCTCACAACACTGCTTGCCAAGAACCACGGCACAGTAGTAATTGAAGACTTAAATGTATCTGGAATGTTGGCAAATCACAAACTCGCTAAAGCAATTGCTGACATGTCATTCTTTGAGTTTCGTCGCCAGCTAACTTACAAGTGTGAGTTGTATGGTTCAAAGCTGGTAGTCGTTGACAGATGGTTCCCATCCAGTAAGACTTGCTCTAACTGTGGAACCAAAAAAGAAACGCTCACATTGAGTGAGCGAGTGTTTGAATGCGATCATTGTGGTTTTGTTATAGACCGTGACTTGAACGCAGCGATAAACCTCAGTTTGTACGTAGCCGCCAGTTAGGTGGTGGAGAAGCCCGTGGACTGGTTTCGTCCGAACGAACCAGGATGAAGCGAGGAATTAATCGAAGCCCAAGGTAGATATTTCCAGTAATGGACAGCTTTGGGTAGGTATTATATAACGGCATAACGGTCCAGTCATGAGTGTGGTGTTCAGCCCGGATGGTCAGACGATTGCCACTGGAAGTGAGGACAAGACAGTAATACTATGGAATATGGATTTGGATGATTTACTCAGAGGTGGTTGTGCTTGGGCTTCTGATTATCTGAACAATAACCTTAATGTTAAGGATGATGACCGTCACCTTTGTGATGATATTCTTAAAAGAAAGTAATGCCGGATTCAAATCTCCAGCGATTTAGTTAATGTACAACCTGGATTCAAAAAGTGGGTGACGAGGGATTTGAACCCGCAACCAATGGATTAAGAGTCCACTGCTCTACCGTTGAGCTAGTCACCCTATAGCGAGATTAGGAATTTACATGATATCACTTCAAAGCTAATCTTGTCCAGCAAAGTGAACTGTCAACAGGTCGCGGCGTTTGGTACAAATCCTTATTCTACTCGTCCATAATTGTCGCGCTTACCTCACCCCGGTTTTGTCTTGCGCCAAAACCGCCCCTCTCCTTAGTAAGGAGAGGGGACGTGAAGCGTAGCTTTACGGGGGTGAGGTCAAACCAACGTGGAATCAAGGCTGAACGTTAAGTTGACACCAATGCAAGCACAGTCCCCACTACTCTTAAATTAGCTGCTCCTATTCATCTACGGAATTTTCAGCAGATTTCTCTGTTTGTGGTTCATCAGAAACAAGCACAAACTCAGTCTCTCTATGAGATTTATCACCCCATTGATCCAAAACATCTTTGATCAACACTTCTTGCACCCAAATCTTAGCGACAACTGTCAGGGGTAGTGCAAGAAACAAGCCTAAGAAACCAAAGAATGTGACAAAAAACAACTGGGCAATTAAGGTAACAGCTGGTAACAGCGACACTTGATGCGCCATAACAATGGGCGTGAGGAAGTTACTCTCAACCTGCTGAATGATAAAGTAGAGAATAAATACAGCAACAGATTTCCAGGGAGCATCCAAAAGGGCGATCGCCATTGCTGGAACCACGCTCATCGTAGGACCAAGATTAGGAATCAAGTTCAAAAATCCTGCTAAAACTCCCAAAGCCAGTGCTGAACGCACACGCAAAATTGATAAACCAATCACGCTCATCAGTCCCACAACACTCATAGCAATAAAAGCGCCGGTTACCCATCCTTCCAATGACACCTCGCATTTATCTAAAATCCCATCCACTCGCCGTCGATAAAACGAGGGAAACAGCCGCACAAAGACCTTTCGGTAAGCCGCAGGATCGGCGAGGAACATTCCTGTCAACACCAGCACCAGTAAAGTCTTGAGGAGAACTTCTAAGGAACCAGAGACTAAGGCTAAGGAATTTCCTAGCACACGATTGATAAAAGGCTGTGCTTGTTGAATCAAGCTATTCAAGTCCGGTATATAAGCAGTGAGTTGGGCAGGAATGCGGTCTTTTAAGTAATCCAGCCAAGTATTAAACCGCGCCAACCCTTGAGGGACTTGTTTTGTGAGTGCTTGAAACTCAACTGCAAAAGGCGGTACAACCACGAAGAAGAAAAGTACAATCAAGCCTAGAAAGATTGCAACTGACAAGAAAACCGCAATTCCACGCTTGATTCCAAAGCGCTGCAACCTTCTAGCCAGTCGATTTAAGGTAGTTGCTAAAACAACTGCAGCAAACATCAGTAACAGGACTTCCCGAATCTGCCACAGAATGTACAAAGAAAGAACTAAAGCGATTAACCCTATCCATTGACCTAGATTCACTACCTGACTCCTGGCTATTGACGAACTGCTACTTCTTGTCGCTGCAGCTAGGCTAGCTAATTTTAGCAGTTCTCGCCTAGACGTTTTTTGTTAATTTTGCTGTCGTTGCAATCGCCAGAAGAAAACACTTGCCAGAATGACGGTTGGCAAAAAAACGATTATGAGGGCGTTGGTTGCTGTCGCTGGAATATATAAATTCGGAAGAATATACTTAATTAAAACTGAGAGTCCAGTCGAGAGAAGAAACACTTTTAAAACAAATCCAAGCTGATTTTGCATAACAAGTACGGCAATTCACATTTATCTGGGGGGGAGACACGAAATAGAAAAATATGTCTCATTCTTTAAAATAAATTCAAGCAGAGCCACAGACAACACTCTGCATTATAAACCGCCATGATTTACTTGCCAGTGTCGCTGCTGCTATTTCTGGTGTTATTACTGCTCCTACCTTTTTTTTGGTTTGTTGTGGCAGTAGATGTGGTGGAAATTGCAGTTGCAAAATTAGGGTTTTCCCCATCGATCGCAACTTTATTATTTACGCTAGTGATATTGACCAGTACCATCAATATCCCTGTGTACCGTACCGAATCCTCTGTAACAATGGCAAATGACCTTGCTTCTTTATGGGTGAGGGAATATTGGGGTATACCCCTAACAAAAGTACAGCGTTCTACTGTGATAGCTTTGAATGTGGGCGGAGGCTTGATCCCTGTCTTGTTAGCACTTTACCAATTTACACAAGGAAACGCTCTCGCTATTTTGTTAGTGACAGCTATTGTCACACTGGTTAGCTATTATGCAGCACGTGTTGTCCCTGGAATTGGTATACAGATGAATCCGTTGCTGGCTCCTTTGACCGCTGCTTTGTCTGCAATGTTACTTGCGGCAAATCATGCGGCTCCTGTTGCCTTTGCGGGTGGTGTTCTTGGAACCTTGATTGGTGCTGACTTACTGCATCTAAAGGACATTCAAGCTATGAGTTCAGGAGTCCTGAGTATTGGTGGTGCTGGGGTATTTGATGGTATCGCTTTGTGTGGTTTATTTGCTCTTTTATTAACGTGAGGTAGTTATTTGCTATTTGTAGAAACTAAAAAAATAACGATAAATAGAAAATAAATTATTGGAGGGGAAATCAAGAAATGCCAGTTGAAACTAATAATAAAAAACGCCAAATTAAACCACCAAGAATACGTCAGTTTGGTGGTAGCTTGCTCATTCTATTGACCCTTCTTTTTCTCCTGAACGCGATTGTTCCTAGCTTTTTCGGTCCTAAATTACCGCAAGTTCCTTATAGCGATTTTATAGCTCAGGTACAAACAGGTAAAGTAGATCGGGCGATTGTGGGGGGCGATCGCATTGAGTATGCCCTCAAAACTCAAACCCCAGATGGTCAAGCCACAGAACAAGTTTTCGCAACAACACCAGTGGCGATCGACCTAGATTTACCTAAAATTCTGCGTGACAATAACGTAGAGTTTGCCGCACCACCACCAGACCAAAATGGTTGGATTAGCGTTCTTTTAAACTGGGTTGTACCACCATTAATTTTCTTTGGTATTTGGGGCTTTTTGCTCAATCGGGGCGGCGGTGGTCCCGCAGCACTGACAGTAGGTAAAAGTAAGGCTCGTATCTACTCTGAAGGTAGCACTGGTGTAAAATTTCTTGATGTTGCTGGTGTAGATGAAGCGAAAGCCGAACTGGAAGAGATTGTTGACTTTCTCAAAAATGCTGATAAATACACCAAATTAGGAGCGAAAATACCTAAAGGTGTGTTGTTGGTAGGACCTCCAGGAACGGGTAAAACACTTCTCGCGAAAGCAATTGCTGGTGAAGCTGGTGTCCCTTTCTTCAGTATTTCTGGTTCTGAATTTATCGAACTCTTTGTTGGTGTCGGTGCTGCACGAGTTCGCGACTTATTCGAGCAAGCAAAACAACAAGCGCCTTGTATTGTCTTTATTGATGAATTGGACGCACTCGGTAAGTCTCGCGGTGGTGCTGGTGGGTTTGTAGGTGGTAACGATGAACGGGAACAAACCCTGAATCAGTTACTAACTGAAATGGACGGCTTTGATGCTAATACTGGAGTTATCATCATCGCCGCTACCAACCGTCCCGAAGTTCTTGATCCAGCACTGCGTCGTCCTGGTCGCTTTGACCGTCAAGTGGTCGTGGATCGTCCAGACAAAATTGGTCGTGAAGCGATTCTCAAAGTTCATGCTAGAAATGTCAAATTGGCTGATGATGTTAACTTGGGAACCATCGCTATCAGAACGCCTGGATTTGCTGGAGCAGATTTAGCCAATCTTGTCAACGAAGCTGCACTCCTTGCTGCACGCCAAAATCGGGAAGCAGTGATCATGGCAGATTTTAATGAAGCTATTGAGCGCGTTGTTGCTGGTTTGGAAAAACGCTCTCGCGTCCTCAATGAAACCGAGAAAAAGACTGTTGCTTATCACGAAGTTGGTCACGCCATTATCGGTGCTTTGATGCCAGGATCTGGTAAAGTCGAAAAAATCTCTGTTGTTCCTCGTGGTGTTGGTGCTTTGGGTTACACCATTCAAATGCCAGAAGAAGACCGCTTTTTGATGATAGAAGACGAAATTCGTGGTCGCATCGCTATCTTATTGGGTGGACGTTCTGCAGAAGAAACCGTCTTTGGCAAAGTGTCCACGGGTGCGAGTGACGATATTCAAAAAGCGACTGACCTTGCAGAACGCGCTGTGACTGTCTACGGTATGAGCGATAAACTTGGTCCTATCGCATTTGAAAAAGTTCAGCAGCAGTTTATTGAAGGATATGGTAACCCGCGTCGTTCAATTAGTCCGGAAGTGGCAAAAGAAATTGACCGTGAGGTAAAACAAATTGTAGATAATGCTCATCACATTGCTTTGAGTATTTTGCAAGAAAACCGCGACTTACTGGAGGAAACTGCACAGGAACTGTTGCAGAAGGAAATTCTCGAAGGCGCAAAACTGAGGGAACACCTCAACCAAGCCAAAGCGCCAGATGAACTGGCAGAATGGTTGCGGACGGGTAAGTTATCGGAAGATAAGCCTTTGATGCAAACACTTCTTGTGTAAGTAAGATTTTTGAAAGAATTGAAAAGCGATCGCTCTAAGGTGTGGCGATCGCTTTTTTTAGCCTAAATTTCCTCACCTGCAACTTGCCTCAAATCACAGTTAAGTAGCTACAAATGTCTTCAACTGGTTGATTGATATAAAGTTAGTAATAGTTGATTGCCCAATAGCCCGTTAGGGCATTGTGCTTCGTTGCAGTCGCAACATTCGTTAAACTTTTGTTTGTTTGACTTCTTCCTGTTCTACTTGTTGAGTAGTTGGTTCTGCATCCGTTGGTCTTTGGACAACAACCCCTAGCAAAACAGTAGCAATGCCACCAACGCTACCGCCAACTTTTTGATCAATAACGCCTTGGGTAGTGAGGACAGTGGAAACACCTGCAACAACACCTAAGACAGTGCCAAGTAAATCAAGTTGATTTTTGTTGAGTTTCATAGTTAGTAATCAAGGTTAGT
This sequence comes from Brasilonema bromeliae SPC951, assembly GCF_012912135.1. GTDB lineage: Bacteria > Cyanobacteriota > Cyanobacteriia > Cyanobacteriales > Nostocaceae > Brasilonema > Brasilonema bromeliae. The sequence goes on from NZ_QMEB01000136.1 coordinate 6,688, forward strand.
TAGAGTGTGCCGACAAAGTATGCTACAGTTTCGATTCTTTCTATTCCGGAGAGATTGGCAACTCTGATTTTTCACGGGATGTGGAAAGTCAGGGGCATGAAACTCCCCTGCTCCTCTCTCCCCCCTATCCCCAGAGGGGACCGGTGAGTCCCCCCTGCTCCTCTGCTGTCTAAATGTGCAAAGGTGGGCTAATTACTTACGATATGTCCGCGCCCCAGTGGAACGTAGAGGCCGGCGTCGCGGCACTCTCCCAAAACCTACTTGTTTTTTTATACTTGTTAGATTGAATTTGTAGCGATCGCAATTTCAAGAGTGCGATCGCTTTTTTTATCCAAAATTTGCTCACCTGCACCTCAACTCAAAGTCAACCAGCTAAAAATCTGTTCAACCGTCAGTTCTAACTCAATATTATTAAGTATGGGCAATTGAGCCGAACCTTCATAGACTTCCACTCGTTGATTAGGGAACACTGCCAAAACACTTTCTTCTTCAGGGTCTATTAACCACGCTAACTCAGTGCCACATCGTGAGCAATACAACAAGTTACCAAGAACTTTTGTTTGTCTTTGGTCTGGGGAAAGAATTTCAATTGCCCAGTCGGGGTGAATTTCAAAGCGGTTAGCAATCCTACCAGATGGTTTTAATGGGATTCTTTCCCATCTGAACACAGTAACATCAGGAACGATTGATTGACCTCCGTAGACGCTCGAAGAGCGGCTTCCCGCAGGGTAGGTGCAGCGAAGTTCTGGAAAAGCTATGGCAATTTTCTGTTTTTTACCGACTCCATTGATGAGTTCGCAAAAACTAGTTTGAATGAGGCTATGTTCACCTTGAGGCATTTGTTTTTGAATAATTTCTCCATTAATATATTCTGATGCTGGCTTAGTGTCTGGAAGTTTTAGGAACTCTTCTAAGGTCAGCTTAGATTTACTAGCTATAGTCATAAGTCAATTCCTTTTTAATTTTTAGTCAAGCCTAAATAAACTCTTCAAGGTGTGCTATTGTCTCACCTATGTTCTCTATCAATTCCGAGGAAAGGTTCTTGCTAGATTCTTGTCCTTCAAGCCAGTCAAACAAGCAGCACAGCCATAAGCTTTCACTACCTTTAAGATTAATATGTGTAAGAAAATCTCCTTGTTTATTTCTTACAGGATTTGGAACGACTATACTATTTTCTGAGGATAGGAAACGCAGCCAAGTTAATTCGGAATAAACTTGAACTTCATCAAAGTTATCTGGCGAATATATTCTTCAAATATCATTTGTCATATGAGAATTACCTATTGTAGAGACGTGAGAAACTTTGCGCTTCACGTCTCTACAATTTAGCATCGAAAATCCTGTTAACTCCGCTGCCAAATTTTAATCGTCTTATCTAAACTCCCACTCACTAATAGTTCCCCTGAAGCAGTAAAAGCCAATGCTGTCACCGTGTGTGTATGACCTGTAAATGTACCAAGCAGTTCTCCCGTTTGTAGGTGCCACAACTTAATCGTTTTATCTGCACTACCGCTGGCGATAATTTGTCCATCCGGACTCAACGCAATGGCGTAGACTCCATCTCTGTGTCCGTTCAATGTCCTAAGTAATTCCCCATTTTCTAAGTGCCAAATTTTAATCGTTTTATCCCGACTACCACTGACCAAAATTTTGCCATCCGTACTGACAGCCAAGGAACGAACAATATGGGAATGACCTGTAAACGAGTGCAGCAATTCGGGAACCAAAGGTATCTCAGCTTCCTGTTGGGACATGCGCCAGACTTTAATTTTGCGGTAACTCCCTGTGATGAGAGTTTGTCCATCAGGACTCAAAGCAAGTGAATGGGCTGCTGTATCTTCTAGAGATAAGGCAGTAGCAACCTGACGCTGCATCAAGTCCCAAAACATAATTGTTCTATCATCCCCCCCGGTTGCCAACATTCGTCCATCTGGGGTAAAGGCTACACACCGCACCATTCCATTATGCTTGTGCAAAATATCAATCAAGTCTTGTGCCCCTACGTGCCAAAGTTTAATTGTGGAGTCTGCACCAGCACTGACTAATGTCTGCCCATCTGGACTGAAAGCTAGGGAATTCACTTCATCAACCAACCCAGATAAAATCCAAGGATATTCTGATAATGTCCCTACTAACTCACCTTTGGTCAAATCCCATAGCTTTGTCTCCCCACGACTACCACTTGCTACAAGAGGAGATGTGTTGCCGTTGTTACCCCTGTGACTGAAGGCTAAGCAATTAATTCCCCTGGTATGTCCTTTTAAGGTCTGCCAGCATTCCCATTCACCTACTATTGTCTTGAGTGGATGGTCTGATGGTAGAGTCTGAGTCGCTTCTGTGATCACAATTTCATTCAAGACTCTTAGCTTGTCTTTTTGAGTACTCAGTGATTCTAAATACCAACTCAGCCCTCCCGCGTACAACAACTGGCTTGGGGTAATATACGATTTTGGCTCACTAAATTCAAGTTGATTTGTGGGTAAAAAACCTGCTATGATCGCCTGCTTCTCATAACCTCTTTGACCAGTAAATGGGTAAAACAAACATAGAAAAATTAAGACTTGATGGTTTTTTAAATCTTCTTGTGTGATCGACCATCTAACTTTGTCTTTCTTGATACTGTTAAAACTTTCTCCATCAGCAGCATAAACTTGAAGACTGACTTTGGGATTTAAGCTAAGCACGTAGGAAAATTTGCTTTCACCACGTAAATTTCCCTCATCATCTAGAACTATATTGTTCAAGGTATCTTGTGCCACTTTTTTCACCTGCTTGCCTAGGCGATCGCTCATGACTCGGTCAACGATTTGCTCTCGCAAAAGATAATCTTCCGCTTGGTGCTGGAAGTATCTTGGAAAAGGAATTGCCCAGTCAGGAGGATCAGGGTATTCAGGCGGTGTGGGGGGGGGATTTTTGGCAATAATTTCTGCTTGTTGGCAAGCAATCTCCAGCAGTTTTGCCAAAGATTCGCCCCAAAATGCCATAAT
>NZ_QMEB01000136.1:9684-16948 GCF_012912135.1 Brasilonema bromeliae SPC951
TTTCGCTATGACAACCTTTGACTTGACTTTCTAGCAAAAAGAGATCGTAAGTCTTAGGTTTTTTGATTCGTTGAAGGAAATCAGCTTGTTGAGCCTTTAGTAAGCTAATCCAATCCATTTGCATTCCTGCGGCGCAGTATTTGCATACCTACGTGAAGTTAAGTCAAGGCAATTGCTCAAGTTAGTGTATCAACTTCAGTTATTTAAGAAGTCGGTCATTTCAGTAGTTAATGTAACACAACCTTTTGACGTGGATAGACACCAAATGACCATAGTCAAGTGGTGACGTAGCCAGTTTGCCTTGGAAACATTGAGATGATAGATGATTTTACCTAACCTGGAGCATGAGATACTGTTTCGCTAGACGCAGTTTTTGACAAAACTGTGCTCAAATTTGAACAAATCTTAGGACTGGTTGCATAAAAGGGCAATACTCGCTTTTCAAACATAGACACTTACAGCAATTTTCAGCTTATTAGACTACGTTTGAGACAGGGAGTGAGGGAACGTGTGAAAGTGCCTGACAAAACTGTAGCTTACAATACATTTATTTGATTCACTGAAAATTCTGAGTGCCACAAGCCTTTGATATAACCCGATGTAACCCGATATAAAATTATAAGGAGGAAGCACAATAACTAACTGACTTTCTCTAACATATTATTGTTGAGTTCTGCTTTCTGTTTTCTGTATTCTTTTCATATTTTTTAATGTTCCAGGGCTAACACAACGCCAGAGTTTTTTTGTGCTTAGTTATTAATATTAATATTTTGGAGTCTAGGATGCAAGAAATGAACAATGTCAAATTAGAAACATGGGAAGAAAAAGTACTCAGAAATTATCTTGATGGTATACACCTGATAAATATTCCTGCTTCTCGCAAAAAACGCTTAGTCATACTCAAGTGGTTAGTCAGAAAATTTGAGCAAGAAGTGACTTACACGGAACGTCAAGTGAACGAAATTATTGTGCGTCATCACTCTGACTATGCGACATTACGACGGGAACTCATCGGTTATCAACTTATGGAACGGGAAAATGGTTTTTACTGGCGATTGCCAGCAGCTCAATGTAAGTCCGAAACTGAAATTATGAGACAGATTTCGTTATAGACAACTCTAACAACTATGTTACACTAGATACCACGCACACGGGCTTAGTTGCGAGATAGTGTTCCCTGTTATAACTCAGATAGAAACTCCTCGTATTTGGTTGCATCTACTAAAAAAATCAAATCACAGTTCTAAGTTATTGCAACCTATAAGGACGAGCACATGGCGTGGATCTATCTTTTTATTGCTGGTTTATTTGAGGTAGGGTGGGCGATTAGTTTGAAGTATGCACAAGGATTTACTAAGTTTGGTTCTAGTGTTGCTACTGTTACCCTGATGATACTCAGTTTCACCTTTTTGTCTAAAGCCCTGCGTACACTATCAGTTGGAACTGCTTACACTGTCTGGACAGGTATAGGAGCTGTTGGTACGGTTCTGTTGAGTATAATTTTATTTAAAGAACCTTTTGAAGCGCGCCGCCTCACTTGCATTGGCTTAATTGTCATGGGTGTGATAGGACTGAGGCTAGTTTCTCCACATTAACCGACTCTCTGACCCGGCAATGTTGTCTGGGTAGACTACTAATCTTTGGAAGTAAGCTATTGCTCACACCTGGGAAAGATGAACATTGGCTTGATAAAGTTTAATACATAGAAGTAAAAACTTAATTTAGACGACAGCATATTAAATTTAACTTTAGAATGATGTCGTTTCCTAGCTGCTGTATCCACGATGGAAATGGATGATGCAGCACCTGAGGTATTTCTATGTTTTTACCCCCTGGGTTTGGTGAGAAATATGTGATGACCACGCTAGGAAGGATGGTGTACTATACTGCTGTTGGGAAACCGTGGTCTGACACAGAAATTGAGCAATCAAGCCAGAAAACATTAGTTTTCCTACACGCGTTTGGTGGTGGTTCTTCTGCTTACGAGTGGTCTAAAGTTTATCCAGCTTTTGCTGCGGATTATCGAATCGTCGCGCCGGATTTGATTGGGTGGGGACGCTCTGACCATCCGGCTCGAAGTTATAATGTTAATGACTACATTCAAACTATTATTGAGTTCATAGAAAGGACTTGCAATGGTTCGATTAATGCGATCGCCTCTTCACTCACTGCTGCTTTCACGATTCGCGCTGCGATTCTTCGCCCCGATTTATTCAAGTCTTTAATTTTGACCACACCAGCAGGTTTGGCTGAATTTGGACAAGATTACAGCAAGAGTTTATCTGCTCAAATTGTAAATATTCCAGTTGTAGATCGATTGCTTTACATGACTGGGGTTTCTAGCAGTTTTGGCATTCGCAGCTTTTTGGAAGAACGTCAATTTGCTCGTCCAGAACGAGTCTATCCTGAAATTGTCGAAGCATATTTGCAATCGGCTCAACAGTTTAATGGAGAGTATGCTGCTCTTGCTTTCGTACGTGGTGATTTATCTTTTGATTTATCTCAATATATCACTCAATTGACCGTTCCTACTGCCATAATTTGGGGGCAAAAGTCAGAATTTACAGGACCTGAGGTCGGTCGCCGACTTGCAGAAATGAACCCTCAGGCAATTCGTATCTTTTATCGTTTGGAGGACGTGGGTTTGACTCCCCAATTGGAACTTCCTGCTGTCACGATTGGGCTGATTAGGAAATTTTTACCTTTACTAGAGTCACCTTTTTGAACAGCTTTTCTTGTGATCTGATTTGCGCTTGCGTCGGAGTGATTTAACAGTACCAGCCGCAGTCAACAGTACCAGCCGCAGTGAACAGTTATCAAGCAATTGATGACTGATGACTGATAACTGATAACTGATAACTGTTTTAATGATTGAAAAAACAAGAACCCCGACTTTTTAGAAAAGTCGGGGTTTTGAATACAAATGTGCACGACTATTGCGATAATTCAAATGCTAACGAATTTGCTATGAAATACACATATTGTGTAGGGGAGCCAGTGCGAATGACGGTGAGACCAGTGCTGCGGTCCTTGTTTCCCGACAGCCAGGCATCTGGCGTTAGCCGTCAGGCCTGCCGTAGGCATACCCGAAGGGCTTTCCCTCACTTGGCATCTGGTGAGACCAGCGCTGCGGGAGGGTCTCCCTTCGTAGGCGACTGGCGTTAGCCGTAAGGCGTGCGCTTTACGCATACCCGAAGGGCGTTGGGGATTGCAATCCCCACCCTACTTAATTCTAGTTAACCTCAGGAATTAGAGTTGGTATCATTGCTACCGATAATTGCTTGGAAGATGTTCGATACTAGAAAGAAAAAGGCTGTGAATAACAACAGAAGCATCAGGCTTGCAAGAGTAGCAAAGGGAGAAATGATAAATAATAGTAAGAATGCAAACATGAGAGTTATCATCAACGTTTTATTCATCTTTTTTCCTTTTCATAATTTTTAATTTAACTTAACTAGCTAATTCTATAACTGTGCCACTTCTATTAGAAAGATTTTGTCTTCTTTCTTAAGGATGAAGCCCAAGCGTCAAACCTGGGCTTTTTTCTTCGTCCAGGCTTAAATCTGCAATAATCCTTCTGGATTGACTGACAAAAGTGTTCGCCTCTGCAAACCCTCCCGATGTAAAATTTCATTGGCTGCTAGGAAGCCACTACTCACCGCCCGTTCCATCAAGCCGGAAGGAAATGGCATTTTTACCCAGTCGCCTGCAAACACCAAGTTAGAGATATTGGTACTAGTTTCTGGGCGTTCGGCGTAACTATTTGGCGGATATCCAGAAAAGTTCTTTTGATTCACCAATTCCCTGTGCAGCATATTTGCTTGCTTTAACTCAGGGACAATTTCGTAGAGTTCTTGCTCAAAAGTTGTTAATAATGCGAATTGGGTGGGGAATTGTTTTTCTTTGTAACAGTAAGCGTGTAATTCTACCACACTACCACCAGTGCGTTTTGCCCACTCAATGAATTGTTCCTGAATGCGGTGATAGAGGGTGATGCTGTCTGTGAGCTGATAGCCTGACAAAGAAGTAAAATAACTGTGGTTCCACTCAAAATCACGATCAAACCAAAAACGACAGACAGCGAATGGATCGGCGACGTTTAGTTTTTTGATTTGCGTTCGCATAGCGCCCACAACTCCATCAACATCACCATTGATTTGCCGAAACAGCTGTTGTACACCTGGTACATCGGTAGCAAAGACATAATAATCTGCTTGAATTGTCTGTGATGATGGTGAATCGAGATTTGCTGCTATCAACTGCAAACCATCATCCTGACGTTGGACAACTTGAAATTTAGATAAATCACGTTGGGCTGGACCTTTCAACACTTTACCATCAGCCGCGAACACCGCTCCATGACAAGGGCAATGAAACTTACCATCTTCTGCTATTTTCACGGTACAACCTTGGTGAGTGCAGGTAAGAGAAATTGCTTCTTGACTATTATCTGGTAGGGCAAAGACTTCATCAGCCGCACCAAAATATTGTAGAGATGTCCCTTGGCGTGTTTCTATAGTATTATTACGCTTAACCCCAAAAGGAACATTGTTTGTATTATTACCAATCTGATAGCTGAGTGAGTCTACTTTGGTTTTTAAAACTTGAATTTCACTCACCATTGCTTCTGTAATTATTTTGCCACCCTTACTTTGAATAGCTTGAGCGATGGGTTGCACCAAACTTGTTCCCATATCATCTTTGGTACCATTAAAAGCAAGTCCTTCTGGATTACCAAAAAAATAAAAGTGGAAGAACTGTAAAAGTTCAGCAACACTCATCATGTCTGGTGCATTCAAACTAGATTTAGCAAAAGGCAGAAAATACAAGTCGTATAAACCCTTGGGAAATTCTTCCTCTACCCAATTGGCGACTGAAATATTATCAAAACGTCGATAATTCTTTTCTCTCTCAAAACCACCAATTGCTTGGAAAACTTGTAAATGTTTCAATTTTGTGAGATTGATACCCCATTGAAAGCGATTGGGAGAGGCTATAGCTAAATCCACAATGTTCCAAGGGAAAGCCGAACGACTGGGACGAAATACCTCTGGTTGATACTTGGTGTCACGATAAACAACAGAGTAAGATTTTAATGACTTGAAATTTTCCGAAATCCCTAGTTCTGCAGCTAAATTATTCAGATTATAATACTGAGGAAAAAACCCATGAAAGCCATGCTCCATCTTGAAGCTGTCACCATTAACTTCAATTTGCCAACTGGCAATTTTGCCACCAAGTTGGGGAGATTTTTCCAATAATGTGACTGCAAATCCTCTCTGACTCAGTTCATAAGCACAAGCTAAACCAGCTAGCCCACCTCCAACGACGACAACACTTTTTGGTTGATTCAATAACAGTGGCAAACTCAGGGTATCTTGTTGAAAAACTGTTGGTTTTGGCTTAGTCAAACGAGAGTATCCCAAAACTCCTGTAGTAGCACCTACACCAAATAATTTTAGTAATGTGCGACGGGAGATAGCAGATGATTCTGGGGAATTGAATACTTGACTCATGCGTTACTCAATTAACTCCTCACCATGAAGTACTAACCGAAGAAGAATTCACCAACTCAGAACTTAGAACTCAGAAAGAATTTGAATTCTGGGGGTTGAATTGGAGTTACAAGTTCCTAGATGAATCTATAGGATTATTTTGATCCCTGACTCCTGTATTCTGGATTCTTCTGATGTGACACAATGGCTATCACAACAGGGCATTTTAATAGAATTGTTGCAACATAAACACAGCCTCATATTTTGGAGTCTTTCTCAACGAATTGATTTTGAGCAATCGGCAAAATTCTCAAAAGTATATTCCGTTGAGAATGCTGCATCCTCAACTTTAGTAGCTGACGAGTGTCTAGCTGATGGAACAAGAAAACTGGAAGATTTAGGTAAAAAAACAGAACATTATTTGACAGTGTAATATAATCTTTAATAGTTGACTACTAAACGTTAGGTAGGTTCCAGATTGCCAGACGATTCTTTCTCTCCAAAAGAAATCTCTCATAGTGGACGATCACGCATTCTCGCTCAGGCAGAACAGCTATTTCGCACGCGAGGCTACAATGCAGTAACCATGCGGGATATTGCTGGTGAGGTGGGAATTCGTCAGGCATCGTTGTACTATCATTTTCCCAGCAAGGAGCAACTTTTTGTGGCAGTTACTGAGCGAATGTTTGAGCGCCATCGAACAGGTTTACAGCAGGCGATTGACGATGCAGGAGATGAGTTGCGATCGCAACTTCATGCTGTAGGTGGGTGGTTTCTTTCTCAGCCTCCCATCCATTTTTTGAGTCTGTTCCACAACGATATGCCTTCCTTGGGTGAAGATAATATTAAAAAGCTGGCAATTTGTAGCGAACAATGTATTTTTGAGCCTCTGCGACAAACCTTTATCAAAGCGCAACAACGAGGTGAAATCCGCCATACCCGTCCCGAATCGCTCGCTGGGTTTTTTTTGTCGGTGATGGAAAGTATTCCCTTCGTCATCACTGGATCTGATGCAGTTTCTGGGGAAATCATCGTAGATGAGATGATTTCCGTTTTGTTAGATGGACTCAAGCCTTAGGTAGAAAGGGACTAGTACCGCTAGCGTTCGTCAAAATTCAAAATTCAAAATTCAAACAGGTATACAGCGTAAGCGTTTCATTGATTTGGAATGGGTAGTTTATTTACGCGCCCGGTGTACTAGTACCGCGCTCGTCCCAAGGGGACGAGAAATTGATTGAAAGGATCGCCCCATAATTGAATATCGCAAGATGCAAGCAACTTTTGAGCAACAAATGTCACCGTATTGCAATCAAATGAATGTAGAGAATTCAATATGTTTCCATCATTAGACAAACCTGGCGCTCTGTCGCTGGTTCTCAATGTTCTTCTAGCAGTTGGTGCATCTGTGTTGAGTGGATTGGGCTGGCTTTAACAAAAGCATTGCGTAAGTTTTTTATATGTTTTAAAACATTAAGTCATGACGATGCAACGTTGTTTCTGGAGCTTTTTACTTTTAACAGATGTCATATTTATGACATCTTTATCCAGTGCAAAAGCAGTGTCTAACAGTAGTCTCACCGTCACCATTAACGGCTTGAAAAACCAGCGTGGGCAAGTTTGTCTGAGCCTGTTTTCTAGTGGGCGAGGATTTCCGACCAGTAGCGATCGCGCAGTGGCTGCCCGTTGCGTCAAACTAGAAAACGCTCCGCTGACAGTTAAATTTGAAAACTTAAAAGCAGGAAATTATGCGATCGCCGCCTATCATGATG
>NZ_QMEB01000137.1 GCF_012912135.1 Brasilonema bromeliae SPC951
AAATTTTGCTCACACCTCAACAACAACATTATCTGGGGCGTGTTTTGCGTTTGCGCGAGGGCGATCGCTTTATAGCAATGGATGGAAAAGGGAAATGGTGGCTGGCGCAGCTACAAGGAGAAAAAATTCATTACAACCGTTGATACAGTTCCATGTCCTTTTAGGATGATTGTTTTGGAGTCACCTCTAATATCTTTTGAGAGCGATAAAAACAAACATTAAATTCCATGAAAAAGTTAGCTTGTCCTAACAGGAGGGGTATCTGAGTAGCTTGCGTCCAAGCAAATACCAATCTAACACTCGGAAATTGCCCAACAGTAGCAGACAAAATTAACACTCGTGCTTCAAACTGTGCTAAGTTTCCTGATAATTGAAGCATTGTTGTTTGCTCTTCCCAAACTGCTCCTAATTCAACTCCAACTTGATAGGGAAGAACATTTACCATCGCTCCCGTATCCAAAAGTCCAATAACTTCCTGTGATTTTTCTCTGTAATTCAACGTCAGTGGCAAAAACGGCTTGAAGCTTGCTTCTCCCAAACTGCTATCAGTTGCAATGAAAGAATACCTTGCTGGATTACTCATGGTTTGAGGAAGCTTCAGCATTCAACGCCTCTAACATGATATTTGCAGCTTCCACTGCATCGTAAGGAGACCAAACTGGATAGGATGCACCAGATTTTATCAAGTTAGTTTCTTCATTTGCCAGTTCGGCAGCCAGAAGTTGAATTACCATGAGCTTATCTACGCGATTGAGTTTGCGTAATTGTTCCACTAACTCAGTAGATACCATTGTTGACCTTAATGTTTACTGATTTAATATCAATTTTCAGCATAACCTGTAATAAGTAGCTCAACCAGATTAAACGTAAAATGTCATTGCGAGCGAAACGTAGTGAAGCGTTCGCGCAGCGTGTCCCCTTGGGACTCAGCAATCGCAAGAATCGTATTTTATGTTTTTTAATGTTGACCTACTTATCATTATTTTGCTTCGCTTGTAAGGCTCAAGGTATTCTAAAAGCTCATCAGAATTGCCTTTTCTCCGGGGAAATCAATCTTTTCCTTTTTTGAAGATTGATATCAGGATGAGGTGACACTCGTCTCCCACTACATTAGTTTTTACAACAGGACTGAGAACTCTGCTCAGAAAAAAGCAAGCGCCTTTATTACTTACCTTTATCAAATCCAATGTCACAACTGCAACGAATCGCAATAACCTCCTCCCAACTCCAACAAGAGCAAATTTTGCTCACACCTCAACAACAACATTATCTGGGGCGTGTTTTGCGTTTGCGAGAAGGCGATCGCTTCATAGCAATGGATGGCAAAGGGAAATGGTGGCTGGCGCAGCTACAAGGAGAAAAAGCGCAAATATTAGAACCACTGACAGTAGAAACCGAATTGCCTGTATCAATTACGCTGATAGTCGCTTTGCCTAAAGGAAATGGATTTGATGATGTAGTACGGGCTTGTACTGAGTTGGGAGTCGCAGTTATTGCTCCGGTGGGGAAGCGATCGCACTTTTTAAAAACCTCTGATCACGAGTATCGTATCCGCGTTGGTGATTATAGAGTTCGTTATGAGATTGATGATGAAAGTCAACTCGTGCAACTTTTACAGTGCAAGCATCGGAAAGATGTTTATAGAAAATAATTTGTAAATTTGGGTGGTTAATGAGTGCTTTTTGAATGTCATCTGTTTCTCATTAAACTCTGTAAGCATGAAGCGACTTGAAGTTGTTGCTGATAGTTGACCCCATGAGCTTCATAAATGTGTTTCGTAATGCCACACCAAAAGGATTATCCAATTCACCCATTTTCCCTGCCCGCAAGGATTGCTCAACGATTAACTTCGTGCGAGGAAACCGTTCTGACTCATACTGTTGGAAAGCAGCTGTGGGATTTGCTTGCTCTTTGAGACACTTAGCGACTACAAAAGCATCCTCTAATGCTGTACATGCTCCCTGTCCCATAGTTGGCAGCATTGGATGTGCAGCATCACCTAGCAGTGTAATATTCTGCTTGCTCCAAGATTGAGTCGGGACACGATCATACAAATCTGTTGTCAGAATATTGGCTTCATCCGTCGTTGTAATTAACTCAGGAACCGATGCAAACCAATCTTGAAACATAATTTCAAGCTTTTTTTTACGACCAATTGGGGCATCCGGCTGTTCTGGGGGAGCAGTTGCTGCTGCGTACCAATACATCCGTCCCTTGCCCAGCATCATGAAACCGAAGCCTTTGCCACGCCCTAAAAATTCCTGAATGTAGCCGGGACGATATTCTTTAGGAACGTAATCTGTTAAACCACGCCAAGTCTTAAAATTGCGATAGATGGGTGGTTGATCACCGAGAAGGGCAGCTCGTACCTGTGATCGCAAACCATCAGCCCCAATCAAAGCATCCCCTTCGACTGTTAAGCCAGAACTGAAGTCAGCGCGAACCTTCTCTCCTTCTTGCTCAAATCCAAGGAAAGTTTGTCCTAAAACAAATTTTTCATGTGGTACATTACGCCACAATAGCTGATGTAATTCAGCCCTATGAATGCCAATAACAGGCAACTCAAAGGTATCAACGGGTATATTAACCAATGAGTTGCCGCTTTGGGAATTGAATTGATAGTTTGTTGTGAGATAGCCAACGCACAGCGCCTCCTCCAACAAGCCTAAATTTTTCAAGATGTGTGTCGCATTTGCCCAAAGTGCAATACCAGCCCCTACCTCCCGCAACTCCTTTGTTCGCTCATAGACAACTGGTTCAAAACCAGCTCTATGGAGAGCAAGTGCAGTCGCAGCACCGCCAATTCCACCGCCGATAATGATGATCTTCTTAGTTGTTTGCATTTTTCTTGTGTAATCGACCGACTTGTCAGTTGATTAATTCCTATCAGACTCCAAAATCGAGCAATTGAGCTGGCGGACTAACGTCCGCCAGCTCAATTGCTTTGGGCTTTTGTCTGTGCCTAAAATTCGGCGTAAGGAGCATGAATGAAGCTTGACGAACAAATTTACTTTCCAGTTTCATGAACTGAACTTCAACCTCTCTAAATTTCGCCTGAACTTCACGAGATTCCTCTCTAAGTATTTTAGATTTCGCCCGAATTTCACGAGCTTGCTTTATCAGCGCCGTGCTCTTCATTTGATACGCCTCATTATTAGTAAGTATAAAATTGCCTGGAGCGCTTATCAAAAGTTTAATAGAATTTGATTTTTCTTTGTGCCCTAACTCTAAAGGTTTAACTGTCGAATTATAGATAGTGGTAATGAGTGTTGCTAAAGTTTCAGCTATAGGCTTTTTACTGACCAAAATTTCTTTAACTAATTCTTTTGCTTCATCAAGTGCTAGCCACGGTGAATTAAGTGTAGCCCACAAATCCTCATTTGTATCACGCAACTCTTGCTTTATCTCTTGCAATTCTAACTCCTTGTCGTACAGCAGTTGCTTGAGAGTTTCTACTTGCTCGCACAAAAGCTCTACTCTATCTTCAACTTCTGGTCTTTGACCTGAGTTAAGGTCAAGGGATTCTATAACTTGACTATCTTTATGTTTACTATTTTTTAGTTGAGCACCTGTCTGACCAAATTGACTAATTTTGATGACAATTTTTTCGAGAATTTCTATAGTATTGGATAATACGCTAAGAGCCAGAATGTTGTCATGTTCGGTGTTATCCAGCCCTGACTGTAAATCTTCTAGGAATGTTGACTTGGAATCGCCGTTTAAAGAGTCCATGCACTACGCTCGCAACCTTCTTAAGTTATTCTAGCCACAAAAGTTGTAATCAGAGTCAAGTCTGGAGAGTTATTTTGCAGCTACGAATATCCTTAACCATGAGACGTGAGGCTTCTGGCGGATTAAGCTAAAAGCTCATCAGAATTGCCTTGGGTGTTTTGGCATGCATTGGGATGCTCTCAAATTGAGACATAACAAAACGTTCCATTACAAGGATTACCTTGTGAGAAAATCAGTTTTCTTGCCTTCAAATTCATCACAACCGTCTAGAAGTCTCAGCACTATCTAGTCCACGAAAGAATTGAGTAAGAAAACAACCACGATAAATAAATAAGTCAGGTAGTTAAGTTTATTGCATTGGTTTTTTAGCCTCCTTAAGAGGTTTTGAAATGATTTGTTTGACCCTAGCCGCTTGTTTTATTCGTAAATCTTCAACAATTGCGTGTAAGTCGTAGTTAAAAGACTTAGCGTGTTATTCTCTATATTTCTGAATTTCTTCTAACATTTCATATTTCCACATATTTCATCTCCCATTAGTTCAGACGGTGTGCAAAATACTCAAGGTATTCTAAAAGCTCATCAGAATTGCCTTAGAAATTGTGGCATGTATTGGGATACTCCTAAATACAGATATAATAAAACGTTTTATTACGAGGATTACCTTGTGAAAAAATGAGTTTTCTTTCTTTCAAACTCATCACAACTGTTGATACAGTTCCATAGGTGAGTCCATCAAAGATATTTCTCTCTGACTGGCGACATATCGGTAAGTTTCCTTCCTGATCAAGAAGAATTTTTAACATATCAGCTTCATGTCGTCCGTCTTGAGTGGACGTAAGAGACTTTGCTCGAATAATTCGCGCCGCTGAACTTTCGCTTTCTTCGGGGAAATGAATATTCTCTCTTTTTGAAGTAAGAAATCCATTCGTGTGAACCACAACATTATTCACTTCAACTTCATCTGAATTGAGATTAAATAATTGGTTTCCAGCAAGTTCGAGATTCACATACCTACCGCAATCATCCGCGATAAGAATATTACTCATCGTTGCTCGTTCAGCAGCAGTAATTGCATGATACGCTTCAGTCAGTGAGGTAGAATCTAAAACCTTTCGCAGAAGTATATGCACAGGAATTCCTCCTGTAGGGGCTTGACATTTAAGAATATTGAGACAAACCCCAACACCTGCTGCGTTTAAGCCGATTTTGACAAAACCTGGTTCTCCTAAAGCAACAAAGCGAAAACCATCTTGTCGTGTCACGTCAAAAATGACAGCTAAGTTTTCAAACTCTTCCACCCAGTCCCAATTTTGACCGAGAATACGACTTTGTTTGAAGTAAACAGAGGTACATTCATTAGGTGTACTAGAGCGAAGTATTTCGGTTCGGGACATGAGCATGACGACTTGCCAAAGTTTTCGTCCGGCGTGAGATGCTATCGCCTCTAATTCAATTGCATACGGGTGTGAAAACTCTCGAATCCGCTCAAAAAAAGCTAACGAAGTCGCCTTGAGCGAAGCATCAGTCCATTGGGAAAAAAGTTTTGACCTGTAAAGTTCAAAAGCTTTTTCAATGCGATCGCACAGCTTAGTACCATGTTCTGCTCCGATCTCTTCTGGAGAACCTGTTAAACGAACTAAGGGTAATTTTGCTGTTGGATGTTCTTCAATAAGATTTGGGGGAACAATTTTTAAGCCTTGAGCGGTAAGTAATTCAACAGTTGAATCTTTACTTATATCAGGTTGAGGTGACACAATAATCGTCTCCTAGTGAACTACCTACACCGACCTGAGTACAGGTACGGTGTCGGGCGTGTTTTCAAACTACAACCACAACAAAATGCACGCGATTATAATCATAGCTGTATAATTTGTAGCCAATTTCTCATATGGGTGGCGATGCGACGAAATTGCTTGAGTCGGTTGATAGATCGTTCAACAACGTTGCGTTGACGATAGATTTCACGACTAAACGGAAATGGTGGCTGGCGCAGTTATAGCAACGGACATATTGGTTAGGACATCATATTTTGATCTCAAGGGAACAGGGAACAGAGAAATGTCCTAACAATTGTGGCGACTGCTATACAAGGAGAAAAGGCGCAAATTTTAGAGTCACTCACGGTGGAAACTGAGTTACCCGTATCCATAACACTGATGGTAGCTTTGCCCAAAGCAAATGGATTTGATGATGTGGTAAGGGTTTGCACTGAGTTGGGAGTCGCGGTTATTGCTCCGGTGGGGAAGCGATCGCCATCGCACTTTACTTCATCCCAGTCCCCAAAAACTCGAACCCTGAGCAGTAAGTAATTCAACCGTTAAATTTTTACTTGCATCAGGGTGAGGTGACACAACAGTCGTCTCCCACTACATTAGTTTGTACAACAGGACAGAGTTATTATCTATTTAAGCTTGCTTCTTTAACAGTTATCAGTTATCAGTTACCAGTTATCAAAGAGAAATACGGATTCGTTTCTTTTGTTAACTGCGGCTGGTACTGTTAACTGCGGCTCGTACTGTTTTAAGCACCATCGAAGCCCGCCATCTTAATGTCAGTGTTGTCCCGGCTGTTAACAATATACCAAGCAACAGACCTTTCAGGCTGAGACTTTTACCGCCATCAGTTACCAAAATACTTTCTAGTATCACAGACGGTAATAATATCCCACTCGGAAGCAATAACCTATTAAAAGTTAACTTTCTTTTCGCTAGAGTCGTCAAAAGCGCTAAGCAAAGCCCTAGAGGAATAAAAGTCAGTGCATAGTAAAAAATTTTCTGCTCTTTCGGAAACCATTCCAGAAGATTCAAAGAATAAGAATGTTGTGATTTATCTACATAAACTTGAATAGTCGCTCCAGAATAAGTGATGACTATATGATGGGGATTCGTATCTGCAAAAATATCAGGAATAGTTAATTTTGTATCTGCCCCGTTTGCTCCAGTCATCGGTGTTCGTATTCGCAAGTCTAAGTCGGTTCCTTGTTGTCCTAGTGTAAAATTGCGATGAAGAGAATCACCGGAAAGTGAGATGACGCGTGCAGGTCCAGTCTGAGCGGTATTAGCAGTAGCAACGGTAGTAATTATTGTAAATTGAGAAGTTTCACGTATCCTTTTACTCAAGAAAGTGACAGGTTCTGTTGTTTTTAGCCAATGGTTGGAACTCAAAACAACACCTTTTTCATCTTCAATGTCTGGTAACTGCCCTTGCGATAATAGTTCGGGGAGTTGACCAGTACTATCCTGATAACTTTTTGTATCAGTCAATTGATAGGAAGCTAGCAAAGACTTCCCAAAAATATCACTGTAATTTTTCTGATGAAAAACTTGTGAAACTTCATTTTTAGAAATTGCTCTATCAGCAATATAAACATCTGAGACCTGTCCCTGCCAAGGTCTATCACCTGTTCGTTCATTGCCAATCAAGAGTGGATAATTCAAAGACCAATTGCTCAAATTCGTTGTATTTTGCCAGAGAACTGAGATAAGAAATGATATGATTATGTATCCCAAAAAACATAGTGTTAGTTTTTTAATAGAATTGTTGGATCTACTATTTTCTCTACGCATCAAGGTATAGAGAAAGCTTTGTGAGTTCCATAGAGAAAAGCAGATTAGACCCACAAATCCACCTATGGTATTGTTCAAAATATCGGCAGGAGTAGGTGTTCTTGAAGGCAAAAACACTTGCAGTGCTTCAACTGTAAATGATAAGCCTGCACTCAGAAATATCACTATTATAAATTGACTTGTTGGCTTCATCCTCATTCTCTGTAAGAGACTGGCGAAACCGAAACCTAAAGGCGTAAATAATAAAATATTGTTGACCTGGTCTTTAAAAAAACTACTGTTATCAAAACTGGCAACAAGTGCTGGTAGCGAAAAACTATCTGGAAAGTGAAAATGAAACGGATAAAGTGTAGCTATTAAAACTGAAACAATGCTCAAAATAATCAGTATGACGTCTCCGGAAATTCCCAAGTTCTTAGAGATAGAATTAACATTTTTGCGTCTCTTCATAATGCTCCACGTTTTTTGTCTTTCTAGTAATGGATAATTGAACTGCCGATGACTGGTAGACGCTTAAATAAGAGTCATTAACAAACATGTAAATGAATGCTTTTCTTCATGTTATTTATTTGTCAATTTGGCTGTGTAAAGAGTTGTATTTTTTTTATAAAAACGTCATAAAGATAGGTTTTTGTGAAATACATATAGTAACTACATTAGGAGATCAGGTTTTTCCAGATTTCAATGTATTCCGCACCAATCATCGATTCAGAGCAACCATTTATACTTTAAAAGTTTGCGCAAAGGTGATTTAACCACTTACCTAGCAGTGAACGCGCACTTGACAAAGAAATTGTTATACCCTAAGTTGTAAGAATTTCGCAAAATGAAGCGAAAACGAAAATTCCCAGGAGTTTGCCAAATGCTTAGAACCTTGAAAATGAAATCGATGGCTATACGCTTGCCGATTATTATTGGTGCAGGATTAGTAATGTCTCTAAGTTTGCATGCACCAGTCATATCGAAATCCCCCATACTGGTAGCACAATCATCAGCGAGGGGTCAATCAGATTCACAGCAATTAACAGCTAATCAGCGTTTGTGGAATCGGCAAAATATTTCCAACTATCGGTATACACTTAGCCGGAGTTGCTTCTGCACACCCGAGGCTAGAGGACCAGTCATCATTGAAGTGCGTAACGGTAGAACAACTTCTGTCACTTCCGTCGCTACTGGTCAACCAGTTAATCCAGAATTCTTCCAAAAATACGATACAGTTCCCAGGCTTTTTGATTTAATCAGGGATGCGATCAAAAGGAAAGCAGATAGCTTGGATGTCAAGTATAATTCTACACTCGGCTATCCAACCCAAATTAACATTGATTACAAGAGTCAGATAGCCGATGAAGAAGAATATCTCACAATTGAGAATCTACAACAGATTAACTAATAGTCTTTATTCCGCCTTGCCGCCAGCCTCAAAGATGAGATGTCCTTTGATAGGTAAAATAAAAGCGCTTGCTTTTTGCTGGGCAGAATTCTAAGTTGTGGCTTTAGTGTGTGTAAAGCAATAAATAAGCTGGGTTAAAAAACGAAACCCAGCTGACAAAATATAAATAATTTAATCGTAAGAATGATTCTAAATTCTTTCTTGATCAAGCTAAATTCTTTTTCTTGCGTAGTGCTAGCAATCCAACTACACCAATACCAAGTAATGCCGATGGTTCAAAAACAGAGATTTTTTGTGCTGTAAAGCTACTTTCGTAAGAAATTCTCAAATTTCCATCTGACAAAAAGCCGTAGCTAGCTTCAATTTGTTGCAACCCTCCAATACCAATGGGAACGGAAAAGATGCCGTTGTTATTTTTAGAGACTTCTTGACCCAAGTATTCTACTGTCACATCTGAAAGTGGTTGTCCTTGATAGTATACTTGAACTTCCAGGTTGTCTCCTTCCTGAACTGCAAAGGGATTTTCCAAAGGTATAATTTCCAGCGGCTGGTTGAACGGTTGCGCTAGAGTGTCAGACCAATCATAAAGAGCTTTGGTGTACTTCAGATTATGACTAACATTTTGGTATTGACTAATTTCAGCTTCTGAAATATTGCGAGATTGATTTTCAGATATTCTGGCATAATAGCCATTATCAAAAAATGCCGTTAATGCCGCAATGTTGCCGTCAGGAGTCAGAGAAAGTCCATCTTGTTTCTGGTTGATAGTAAATGGCACTATCTGTCTTTTTGCATCATATGCTGTGGCTTCCTTAAGTTTTGCCGGAGAATAGGGTTGTGGTCCTTCTTCTGGATGACCATACAATAGATTGTATTCTCCGTTTTGATAGTCAAACCAGACAACGTGTGCTGAAGCTGGTTGCAAAATCAATGGTAGAATTGCCCCCGCTAATAGCAATTTTTTCAAATTGCGGATAAGCATCTCAATTTCCTTAATTGAGTTATTACATCATTATTAAACGCAGATTTTTTGATACCGAACAATCCCCCTATCAGGGATATTTTTGTTAATAAAAATTTCTATTTTTCTCTAATGTTTAATTTTTGGTTTTGTCAGAGAATAATCATAAAAAGTATGATATTTTCTAGAATTTATCCATGAAAAAATACAAAATGTATAAGTTGTGGCTTGAGTGTGTTAAAGGCAATAAATAAGCTGGGTTTCGTTTTTCAACCCAGCAGACAAAATATAAATAATTTAGTAAGAACTCAGCACCAATGAGGTCAGAAGTCAGAATTTATAAGGAGTCTATTATTATTGGTCTGTTCATTGGATCAAATGTTCTCCTGATTCTTTAACTATTCTGACTCCTGTTCGCGTAGCGTGCCCGTTCGGCCTCAAGCCGTGCCGCAGGCATAGGGCATATTCTGGCTCCTGAATTCTTACATAATTTAATACTCAAGCTGATAGCTAATAACTACCTAACAAACTGAGGCATAATTTCAGCAGCGGTGAATAATCCGTAAATGCCTCGCTGGTGCAATCCAATACCAGCCTTTAAATAACCAAAGGCTGGTCCACAAACGTTGGCTGCCATACTGGTTTCATCTCCTAATGTGAAGGTATGGGTGGAAATTTTACCTTCAAAGGTGCGACCAGTGATTTTAACGTTGGTGCTAATGGGCTTTTTGGGATTGCGGGTATCAACTATACCACCAACGGTCACGCGATCGCGCCCCACAATTCCAGCTATCTCTAACATCACATCATCAGCGTGTTCCATGTTTTCTAAAGTCAGCACGCCATTGGTTTTATCTAGGAGTGCTTCTACTTCCTGATCCGTCATTGCCCTAGCAGTTTCCACAGTGTAACCCGGCATATGGGCAATATCTTCGCGGATGGTGGCGCGGTAAGCCTCCCAGTTCGCTATTCCTACCCCAAAGGTAATTTCCACTCGATGAACTTCGGCGTAACTTTGAGCAGCTAAAGCTGCTGCTGCTGTTAACAGTCCTGGTGTCGCGCCACATCCTGTCATGTAGGTAATTCCTGCTGCTTGCAGTTCTTCTTTCATCGCCAGCAGTTGTTCCACAGCACTGGTGCGTTTAATTGCATCCACCAGTACCCCGCGCCATCCAGATTTGATAAACTGCCTAGCTACAGAGGCAATAAAATCATTGGGGAGATTGGGTAACGCCAGAAAATATCCGTCTACAGGATAAGATTTTTCTATTAAATCCTCAACACTGTGATTTGTTAAAGTTCCAATGGGTTCTAGATAACCCACCGAACCTTGAGATTGATAAGTTGCAATGCATTCTTGAGCATTTAAACCATCAGCGGCGTAGGCGTAGCCTTGGTTATCTGCTGCTGCTACTAAAAGCATTTCACGTTTTGGGGCGAGTACCTTGGCAGCTGCTTGCCCCAGTCCGCCAAAGCCCAGTACTCCTACGCGCATCGCTTTCGGGAGATGAGTAGAACCTGTCACTTGCTCTGCATTCATGATGAACTTTCTACAATTAGATAACAGCTTATCCTACCGTTTAACAGTTAGCAGTCTTGGTTTGGCTAGTTTCATTCCTGAGAATTGGATGATTCAGAGAATAATGATAAACTTTTTCAACAAATCTCACTGTTTTTACACCTCTTCCTTAGAATAATGCTTGTTTTTAGGCGTTTCCCCACTGAAATGAAAAGTTGAATTTTTAGCTTGACTAAATTGATATGGTTAAGGGAAACTTACAAATAACAGATGTAACAACTAATAAGAGTAATAAGTTTTGTTAAGTTTCTGAGATATATATTTTGAGAGATGGAACATTAGTTAACAAATGGCAAATTTGTAGCTAAGGAAAAATGCTGTTTCAGAGGGCTGCATTTGTAGTCAGTTGCTACAGCAGTACTGTCCAAGCCTAGTATTTTGGTTGGCAAAGAGCATGGAGACATTAGAGTTCGTAATTTATCCAGACGGTAGGGTACAAGAAAAAGTCACTGGCATCATAGGTGCTTCCTGCGCTGAAGTTACAGCAGCTATAGAGGCACAGCTAGGACAGGTACTAACTCACGAGCCAAGCTCAGAATATTTTGCTACCAAGGTGCAGCAATCCAGTGTGGTGAATACGCAAACCACGTTTAGCGATTGGTAAGTTTTCATTCATTGTTTAGTTCATTCATTCACAACCGCCATGTCACACTTTAGCCAGATTAAGACCCAAATCCGTAACGTTGATTCCTTGAAGGATGCACTGAGCGATTTAGGTGTAGATTGGAAGCACGGTCCACGTGAGGTACGTGGTTATCGCGGTCAAACTCATAATGCCGAAGTTACCATTGAGCAGGAAAATGGTTACGATATCGGCTTTAAATGGAATGGCAAAGAATACGAGCTGGTTGCTGACTTACAATATTGGCAGCAAAATTTATCAGTAGAAGGTTTCTTGCGGCAAGTAACACAGCGATACGCATACCATACAGTCGTCAAAGAAACTGCTCGTGTTGGATTTCAAGTTGCTGAGCAACAAAAAAATGAAGATGGTTCCATTCGCTTACTTGTACAGCGCTGGAGTGCGTAATGTCTGATTTTTTGCCGTCGCCGGAACAAAGCGAAGATGAGCGTTCAGGTTTGGAACCAGAATTGGGCGGTTTTTTGCGAGACGCCCCAGAACGCTCTGGTTTTGAGCCGGAATTAGGGGGTGTGTTGCGCCAAAAAGGTGTTTATGTTGACGAGATTACCTGTATTGGCTGCAAACACTGTGCTCATGTTGCCCGTAATACGTTTTATATTGAACCAGATTACGGGCGATCGCGTGTGATACGTCAAGATGGCGATCCAGATGAGGTCATTCAAGAGGCAATTGACACCTGTCCAGTGGATTGCATCCACTGGGTGAATTATACCGAATTGAAAAACTTAGAACAAGAGCGCAAATATCAGGTCATACCTTTAATTGGATACCCAGTGGACGCGGCAGTTGTGGCTACTGAACGGCGACGCAAAAAGCAAAGACTAACCCGTAAAAAACCGCTCAGAGAAATCTAAACAAAGCTACCCAAAGATAGTCAATGCTAGACAAACCCGTTTGTAATCTTAATCCAAAGTCCTAAAACTACAGGGATAAACGGCAATCCCACTATCCCATCCATGAAGTTTGGGATTACTTTACGAGCTATATTCATGCTTCCATTGGTATCAGCATTGATTGTTCTACCAGTGGAAGTTTTGTATAAACCACGCTTAACACGTTTACCACTAAAAACAGGCTTGATGTCAGATTTACTGTTGAAAGTTGGTAGTGTATCACCATCTAAAGCACTTGCTTTACTGGTGTAACTTTCCTCAGTCAAAGTCACTTCGATACCTGCTAATTGTGCCTTATAGGTTAACAAATTAATCAATTTAGCGTGAGGTATCTTGGTAAAATCTTGATTATTCTTCTTACCAATATTGATGTCTTGCTTCCATCTTTGATTGTTGCCAATAACTAACTGACCAATATCATTTAACTGACACCAATCAATAACCCTGCGGGTACTAGTATGCAAGTAGTTATCAATTCGTCTATCACGCTTGCTATTGAGTTCTTTAATCTGTCTCCAAGCTTCGATTGATTGTGCTTTTGCTACTTGTTTATTGAAGAATTGGTTAATACTTTTCAACGGTCTACCATTAATCAAAAGCGGTCTAACACCGGGATGATTGGATGTTATAGCCATTAAATTGTTTAATCCAAGGTCTACACCTGCAACGTATTCACCATTTGACTTAGATGGTTCTGCAACGGTGTAGATAATTTCAATAACATAGTGGTCAAGCTTAGGAACAATCCGTACTTGATCTACGCTGTTAGCATTAGTTGAGAACTCAATATTAGTTTGAGAAAGTTTGACAATTCCTTTAGTCAAAGCAGGTTTTGATATTGCATCTATCGGATAAATGACAACATTTCTGCCACGTTCTTTATGCTTGTATCCAGGCATTCTAGGCATGCCTTGATACTTTTCTGGATGTTTTGACCAATCTTTCAATGCTGCTAACCAACCTTTCCAAGCTTCTGAGACTCTACGAACAATCTGCTTACTAACCTTGGTAGGCAGATACCTATAAGATTCTAGATTCTTGGTCTGATGATAAATGTCAATGGAGTTGTAATACTTCTTGGTTTCAAAGAAATATTGACGTTGAACATAGTTAGCACAATTGTAAAGATGTTTGGACTGCAATGCTAAATAATCACACTCTTTCCAAAACTTATGCTGCCGACTGATAATGTGTTTCTCAACTAATTGCATCGTTCGACCTCCGATGTGCTATGCATAGTAGTATACCAATGCCTAGATGATTTGTGTATGCCATTCCAGAAAAATCATAAATATCGCTGGGAGTCTAATCAGGACAAGACTTTAGATAAAACACCTATCTGCTTTAAAGGGTGGGAGGGACAAAAGGAAAAACTTAAAGCCGTCCCTGACTGGCAAGAACGGCTTAGAGATTTTGTTGACCGATTGATTGTTGAAAACCTACCCAAAAATGACTAGTAATGAGTAGAGATGGGTAGGGATTAAGTTACAGTTCCTTACCCGAAATATTGGTGAAGTAAATTGGGCATATAGAAACCATTTGACAGCTTTTAGATTGCCTTGGAGAGAATATGCGAGTGTTGTTTTCGGTAGTCGGTACACGCGGAGATGTGCAACCAGTGATCGCGTTGGCGTTGGAGGTGCGCGATCGCGGGCACGAGGTGCATCTGTGTGTGCCGCCGAACTTTATCGAGTGGGCGCATAGGCTTGGGTTCGGGTTCACACCAGTGGGGATCGAGATGCGAGCGCCGCGCGGGACTGCGGTGAGCGACACCACAACGACTAAGCCAATGCCCGACCTCATCACCGACCAGTTCGATGCGATCGGTGCGACCGCAAACGGCTGCGACATCATCGTGGGAGCGAACGCGCACCAGTATGCCGCGCGGTCCATTGCCGAGCTTCACGGCATCCCTTACATCAACGCGATCTACGCACCTACGGCGCTGCCGACCGACGACACCATTCGTATTTGGAATGAGCGATCAGGCGATCGCGTCAACGTCAATCGGACGCAGCTTGGGTTATCGCCGATTGACGATGTGCTCGGTCATATTGTTACTGACCAGCCGTGGCTTGCGACCGATCCAACGCTCGCCCCTTCGCCCCTTGTACCGTCCATGTCCATTTTGCAGACCGGCGCGTGGTTTCTTGAGGATTCGACTCCGCTCCCGTCTGATGTCGAAGTGTTCCTCGAAGCTGGCGATCCGCCCGTCTACTTCGGTTTCGGCAGCATGCCGATCGCCGGGGATACGAGCCTTACCCTCATCGAGGCTGCGCGTGCGGTCGGGCGACGAGCGATCGTGTCGCAAGGATGGGCCGACCTCAAGCTGATCGACCAAGCCCCGGATTGCATCGCAATCGGTGATGTCAACCACCAAGCGTTGTTCCCCAGAGTCGCGATGGTCGTGCATCATGGTGGTGCCGGAACGACGCACACCGCCGCACGTGCTGGCGCACCACAGGTACTCGTTCCGATGTTTAGCGATCAGCCGTTTTGGGCGAACCGCGTGCGGGAACTCGGCATCGGCACGTTGATACCGATTGCAGATCTGACCGCCAACCAACTAATATCGGCACTGCACGACGCGAGTGACCCAGCCATCGCAGACCGGGCTGATGCGATCGCCGAACGGATCATCCTCGATGGTGTTAAGGTCGCAGCGCAGCACCTGATTGACCGGGTTAAGTAGAGGCTAGGGCGTGTTTTCAAAAGTTACCACCTGATGTTCAAGGACTCGCGGATCAGTATTATGAGTTTCTCAAGCAAGATCCTCGTTATCTTTCATTGCATTTAAAAAAAGTGGGTCAATTTTGGTCAGTGCGAGTTGGTTTGCACTATCGTGCGTTGGCTGTAGAGCAAGATGGGGATTTTGCTTGGTTTTGGATCGGATCGCACGCAGAATACGACAAATTATTGGGTTAACGGTTTGACACCAGGTAAATATAGCAACCTATTTTAATACGGCGCTGATTTGTTCAGCTAGTTTCAAAGGACGAAAAGGTTTAGCAAATACAGCCGCGACATCCAACTCACTAAAGCTATTTTTATCTGATGATTGCGCCTTTGCTGTTACCAAAATAACAGGGATATGCTTTGTTGTTGGATTCGCTTTGAGTTGTTGCAATGTAGCGCGACCATCCATGTCGGGCATCATCAAATCGAGTAAAATAACATCAGGTCGGTTGATTTGGGCGATCGCTAAAGCTTCTTCACCAGAACTAGCGCACAGTACGTTCCAGTCAGATGCCATTTCTAAACCCATTTGCGCGATCGCTCGCACATCTTCTTCATCATCAACAATCAATACACACTTACTCACAACCGTACTCCGAAGAAGGTAAAATGACATGAAAGGTGCTGCCTTGACCAAGGACGCTTTCAACCCAAATCTTGCCATGATGTTGCTCAACAATTTTTCGGCAAATTGCAAGCCCTAAACCTGTACCTCCTTTTTTACGAGAATCAGACACATCTACCTGCTGAAAACGTTCAAAGATGGTTTGTAGTTTATTTGCTGGGATTCCTCTTCCGCAATCTTGCACCTCAATTTGCACTTCATGCGATCGACGCACACGCAACCAAACAGTACCACCGGGTTCGGAAAACTTAATCGCGTTACTCAAAAGGTTAGTAAGCGTTTGCAATATCCGATCTGGATCTGCTATCAATTCCGCAGCGACAACTTCTGTAAGTAAGGTAATTTGAGCGCGTTCTGCCATTGCTTGCATCGCTGCTACTGCTTGGTCGATTAAGTCTGCAACGTTACACTTGACGGGTTGCATAGGTATTTTACCTGATTTCATCCGCTCTAAGTCAAGGATGTCGTTGATTAGGCGAATCAAGCGTTCGGTGTTGGTAGTAGCGATATTTAGGACTTGTTGACCTTTGGCGGAAAGTGTTCCTAATTGTCCCGTGCCTAAAAGGTCTAACGAACCCATCAAAGAAGTCAGCGGAGTACGCAGTTCGTGACTAACTAAAGAAATGAATTCGTTTTCTAAACGCTTGCGCTCGGTGATATCGTTAATAATATTTAAGATACACTGGACACCAAACAAATCTATCAATTCGGCAGATAGCAAAACAACTCTCACCTCACCGGACTTATACTAAGTTGCGTTCAGAGGTAGTATCCACCAGATGAGGGAAAAAAGTTAAAGA
>NZ_QMEB01000138.1:0-15050 GCF_012912135.1 Brasilonema bromeliae SPC951
TCCTTCTTCTTCACATTACATCTTTTTTATTCCTCAAAACAAACTTGATAACCTACTAGTCGCTATGTAAAGCTCTACCGCAGCAAAGCAGTACACCAGTTAGTGCAATTCAAAGAAAACAGGCAAAAACTTAGCAACTGGTTGAGTGGTTCCAACCATACAAGGAGTTACCCTCTATCAAGTTCAGAATCTCGCTGCAAGTTTCTTCTGGTGTCTTGCCTTTGGTGTATACTGTGAACTTCGCAAGCTCATAGTTTGAGGTGTGTCTGACGAAGTGTTCGTTGATGTTTGGTTTATCATCTGGCACATACTTATTGCGCTGATTGAGGATCTGCACTGACTCATATTCGTTGGGTGATGGAAGTAAAAGAACAACATTAGGATACGGTGCTAGAGCTTGCTGAACTCGTTGGAATAGACCAGCGTCCTCATACACGGAATGACCACCCCCAAAATCAATGACGCATTGGTTGTGTTCCGATAGCAGCCTTTCAACAGCATAGGCTTCAAATGGCTTCCAATACTGATAGACTCCCCAGAACCCCTCAGTTTCTCGCTTATGCTTTGCTAATTCCTCGTCATAGCCGATCGCTTTGTAGTAGTCCCACCGTCGCTCATCCATCGAGTATTGTGGAAGACCGAGCCTGTGAGCTAGAAGCGCCCCAATCGTAGTTTTGCCAGTACCAATCGGACCAATGAGAATGATGTCTGATTTCATGTTCTTCTATTGTCAGCCCTAGCACTGCTCCCAGCATCACCGCTTTAATATGCGCGAATCGCAGTGCCGTCACGGTAACTCTAGAGTATGCCACAATAGCGAAACAGAAGCGACTATTAAATTCAGTTAGGAGTTCTCGTTGTGGAGTCCCGATATAACCCAGCAGCAATTGAGGAAAAATGGCAAAAAACATGGACTGAACAAGGCTTAGATAAAACTGTTACAGATAGCAGTAAACCAAAATACTATGCCTTGTCCATGTTCCCTTATCCTTCGGGCAGCCTGCACATGGGTCACGTCCGTAATTATACGATTACTGATGTGATTGCCCGCCTCAAACGGATGCAAGGTTATCGGGTACTACATCCTATGGGTTGGGACGCTTTTGGCTTACCAGCAGAAAACGCCGCGATTGACAGAGGAATACCGCCGGCGAAGTGGACGTATGAAAATATGGCTCAGATGCAGCAACAATTAAAGCGTCTTGGCTTGTCCATTGATTGGGATTGCGAACTTGCTACTTGTTCGCCAGACTATTACAAGTGGACGCAATGGATTTTCTTGCAATTTTTAACAGCGGGGTTGGCTTACCAAAAAGAAGCTGCTGTAAACTGGGATCCAATTGACCAAACTGTCGTGGCAAATGAGCAAGTTGATAGCGAAGGACGTTCCTGGCGCAGTGGTGCTAAAGTTGAACGTAAACTCTTGCGGCAGTGGTTTTTGAAGATTACTGACTACGCTGAAGAATTGTTGAATGATCTCAACAAATTACCAGGTTGGCCTGAACGCGTCAAGTTGATGCAGGCAAACTGGATTGGTAAGTCAACAGGGGCGTACTTGGAATTCCCCATTGTCGGGATGGAAGAGAAAATTGGTGTGTACACCACTCGCCCTGATACAGTTTTTGGCGTTAGCTACGTTGTGTTAGCGCCAGAACATCCTTTGACAAAGCGTGTGACGACACAAGAACGGGAAGCAGAAGTAGCAGCTTTTATTCAAGAGGTTTCCAATCAAAGCGAGTTGGAACGCACCGCTGAAGATAAACCAAAGCGTGGAATTCCGACTGGGGGTAAAGCAATTAACCCGTTTACTGGGGAAGAAATTCCTATCTGGATTGCTGATTACGTGTTGTACGAGTACGGTACGGGCGCAGTGATGGGCGTTCCCGCACACGACGCACGGGATTTTAAGTTTGCCAAGGAACAGAATCTACCCATCAAAGTGGTGATTGTGCCACCCGATAATGTAGAGACTTTGGATGCCGGTAATGTAGAGACTTTGGATGCAACCTCTCTACATCAGGCATATACAGAACCAGGAATTGTGATTAATTCCAGTCAATTTGATGGAATGGCTTCTGTTGATGCCAAGCAAGCGATCGTCGCATACGCTGAACAACAAGGTTTTGGTAAAGCGCGGGTACAGTATCGCTTACGCGATTGGTTGATTTCGCGGCAGAGGTACTGGGGCGCACCCATTCCAGTGATTCACTGCCCTAACTGTGGTATAGTACCAGTCCCTGAAGAAGATTTGCCGGTGCAGTTGCCAGAAAATGTTGAATTCTCTGGACGCGGACCCTCACCTTTGGCTAAAATAGAAGATTGGGTGAATGTTCCTTGCCCAACTTGCGGCACTCCGGCAAAGCGGGAAACCGACACGATGGACACCTTTATTGATTCCTCGTGGTATTTCTTGCGCTTTACCGATGCTAAGAATGATCAACAGGTTTTTGATTCCGCGAAGACAAATGACTGGATGCCAGTCGATCAATATGTAGGTGGTATTGAACACGCGATTTTGCATTTGTTGTATTCGCGGTTCTTTACTAAAGTCTTGCGAGACAGAGGGTTGTTGAATTTTGATGAACCTTTCCAACGCCTGTTGACTCAAGGCATGGTGCAGGGTTTAACTTATTTGAATCCTAACAAGTCTGGAAAAGATAAATGGATTCCTTCCTATCTTGTCAGCAATCCAGATGATCCTCGCGATCCGCAAACAGGTGAACCATTGCAGCGCCTTTACGCTACCATGTCTAAGTCTAAGGGCAACGGTGTCGCACCAGAAGAGGTCATCAGCAAATATGGTGTAGATACTGCCCGGATGTTCATTTTGTTCAAAGCGCCCCCAGAAAAAGACTTGGAATGGGATGAAGCTGATGTGGAAGGACAATTCCGCTTCTTGAACAGGGTTTGGCGATTGGTAACTGATTTTACCGCCCAGCCAAGAGAGGTTCACAATCAGCAAACTCAATTGAGTAAAGCAGAAAAAGACTTACGGCGGGCAATTCACATTGCTATCAAAGAAGCTACGGAAGATGTAGAAGGTGAATATCAATTCAACACGGCTGTCTCAGAATTGATGAAGTTGAGTAACGCTTTGGCTGACGCTAGCTGCAAAGATTCACCAGTTTATGCAGAAGGTATTGAGACATTGATAGTGTTGCTGGCACCTTTTGCACCTCACATTGCTGAAGAATTATGGCAGCAATTGGGTAATACTGAATCTGTCCATAAACAAGCTTGGTTGAAGTATGATGAATCTGCTTTGGTTGCTGATGAAATCACTTTGGTGATTCAAGTCAACGGCAAAAAGCGTGCGGATCTTCAAGTTCCGGCTCAAGCAAATAAAGCAGAGTTGGAAAAGTATGCTCGTGAGTCAGAAATTGTTCAACGTTTTATTGAGGGTAAGGAAATTAGAAAGGTGATTGTGGTGCCAGGAAAGTTAGTAAATTTTGTCGTTGGTTAATTTTCTCAACGACGACATGAACAAAAGGAAGAAGGTAATATCTTGCCTTCTTCTTTTTCATAGACCTCTGAAGAAACACTCTTGAGGGAGGGAGTGAGGGAAGGAGGGAGTGAGGGAAGTGTTTCTTCCAAAATCTCTACTCAATGACAATACCCATAGTCCGAAACCCTCATTCTGCGGACATTCTAAAAAATTGGCGAAGGTATTGCAATGAGAGTCGGTTTTTTACATTTCTTTACAGAATGATACAGATAATCCGACGGCGAGTATCATCGATAGTCAATCGGTGAAAACGCTGAAAAAAGGGGGAAGTATACGGTTACGATCGTGGAAAAAGGGTTAAAAGATGCAGTCGCCCCATCAGGTGAACTAGAGTGATGAAAAAATTTAGTGTGTTTACTGCTATTCGTCATCGCCGATGGCTAATTTTACTAGCTTTAGTAACAGCGTTTGCACTAATTACATTTAGCTCAGTTAATATAAAAACCAAAACAGTACCAGTCTCTGGGATAGTTACCAGCTTTTCTACAGATCCTAAGACCTTTAATCCCGCTCTGATCCAGGAACCTCCCTATACTTCAGACTACACTCACGAGGGGCTAGTTAGCGAAAATGGTCGAGGAGAAATTGAACCTGCCCTTGCCGAATCTTGGAAAATGTCTGAAGATAAAAAACGGATTATTTTTACTCTTAGAAAAGGGCTGAAATGGTCAGATGGCAAGCCTTTAACTGCAGATGATGTGGTTTTTACTTATAACGACATTTTCTTGAATCCAGCCATTTCTAATGATGCCAAGGATCTATGGAAAATTGGTAAAAATCGCGTTTTCCCCACTGTGCAAAAAATCGATAATCTGCAAATTGAATTTATTATACCTGAACCATTTGTCCCATTCCTTCGGATAGCAAAACTAGCAATATTACCAGCCCATGTATTGCGAGAAGCAGTCAACATAAAAGATAAACAAGGTCAGTCTAAATTTATATCAACCTGGGGTACTAATACTCCACCCAAAGAAATTATTGCCAATGGTCCCTATACGATAGAAGCTTATACTCCAGGTCAGCGGGTCATTTTCCGAAAGAATCCTTATTACTGGCGAAAAGATGCTCAAGGCAATGTGCAGCCTTATATCGAGCGTGTGATGTGGCAATTTGTTGACAATACTGATACCTCTTTAATACAGTTTCGCTCTAGAGGATTGGATTACATCAAAGTCTTTCCTCAATATTTTTCCTTGTTGAAGCGCGAAGAAAAGCGAGGGCAATTCACCATCTACAACGGTGGTTCTTCTACGGAAGTCACGTATATTAGTTTTAATCTAAACAAAGGAAGCAGAAATGGCAAACCTTTGGTCAATCCAATCAAATCTCGCTGGTTTAATACAGTGGAATTTAGACAAGCTGTTGCCTATGGAGTTGACCGCCAAAGATTGCTCAATAACATATATAGAGGATTGGGTGAATTGGCAAATTCATATATTCCTAAACAAAGCCCTTATTATCTTTCTCCTAAAGAAGGTTTAAAAGATTATGAATATAATCCTATAAAAGCGAAAGAATTACTTGTAAAAGCGGGCTTTCAATACAATAGTCAAGGACAGTTATTAGATTCTCAGGGAAATTTGGTGCAGTTTACCCTAATGATGAGTTCTAGTAATAAAATCATAGAGACAATCGCAGTGCAGATTAAACAAGATTTAAGTAAAATTGGCATATCTGTGGATTTGAATACCGTAAGTTATAGCCTTTTTATAGACAAAATTCTTAACTCTTTTGATTGGGAATGCCGTTTGGGGACTATGAATTTTAGTATGGAACCAAATGACGTTGCTAGTTTATTCTTGCCTGAAGGTAGTTTCCATGTATATAATCAGGAACCTCAGAAAGGTCAAACTCCGATAACAGGACGAGAGGTGGCAGACTGGGAACGGAAAATTGGCGACCTTTATCTTCAGGCAGTAAAAGAATTTGATGAAGCAAAGCGCAAAGCTATCTATGCAGAAGTTCAACGCATTAGTCAGGAGTATCTGCCACAGATTTATTTAACTCAGCCCTTGACAATGGGAGCAGTGCGAAATCATATCCAAGGTATTAAGTACTCCGCCTTAACAACAGTATTTTGGAACATTTACGAACTGAAACTGAGTAAGCAGAAATAAAGTTGTGTTGCAAAAACGAAAGTGAGGCAATTTTGTTGAGGTGCTTGGGGTTCATGGAGGGGTTACTCTGGCGATCGCAAGTCCTGAATAAAAGCTTCCGAAAGATGGATAGAGACAAATACGAGCGCAAGATGGGAACACAACTCTCCAAATCAGGCGATTGCACAGATTAGGAGGGTCAAAACCATGAAAAATCATGGTTTTGAGTCTTCATTGGCATAGTTTGACGATAGAGCCACAGTGTTTTACTAACACCATTGAAAAGATTATGAGATCATATCAGAGCGACTCGATATGCAATCAGCTTCGTTCACTCTGCTCCTGCTTTTGCTCGTCAGATGGAGTTGATTCTGTCTTTTCTGGTTGCTTCTCAGTTGTTTGTTGTTCTTGTAGTTGGTTGAGATGAATGTTATTCACTTGAATAATAAAGTATTCTAATGCCTGGCTTGCCTTTTGTTGCTGTTGGGTTTCGTCAGACACATCGTAGCAACGATAAGGCGGCGTTACTCCCAATATAAATTTCTCTTAACGCCTTGTTAATAAAATCGAGTGGCGGAAGCGATGCTGCAAACCGCGACGCACGCGAACGCCCAACGTGACGTAGACGAAAAATTCCACAGCGTTTTCATTGCCAACAAAAACATTAGTGATGAAATGTTTGTTAGGCAGGCTATACGCCTGCCAATCAAAACCTACAACGCTACCTAGCAGTTAGGTAAGCTTCTAATGCTTCGGAACCACCAATGAGTTTGCCATTAACAAACACTTGGGGAACAGTTGATGCACCTGTGACAGCTTGTAATGTGCGAGGTGTTACATCTTTACCCAAAACAATTTCTTCGTAATCAATTCCACGTTCTAATAGCATAGATTTGGCACGAGCGCAATAGGGACAACCAACTCTTGTAAACAGAGAAACCAGTTCAGGTTTCGCGGCTTGAGGGTTGATATATCGGAGCATTGTCTCTGCATCAGACACCTTAAAGGGGTCGCCTGGTTCTTCAGGCTCAACAAACATCTTTTCAACCACGCCGTCTTTCACCAACATGGAATAGCGCCAAGACCGTTTGCCAAACCCTAGGTCTGATTTATCCACAAGCATTCCCATGCCTTCTGTGAATTCACCATTGCCATCAGGTATAAAAGTGATATTTTCTGCTTGTTGGTCTTTCGCCCATTCATTCATCACAAAAGTATCATTGACAGAGATACAGACAATATCATTTACGCCATTTTCTTTGAAAACTTTTGCTAAATGGTTGTACCCAGGAACATGGGTTGATGAGCAAGTGGGAGTAAATGCTCCTGGTAGGGAAAAGACTACCACAGTTTTACCTGCAAATAGGTCAACCGTGGTCATACTTACCCAATTATTGTCCTTGCGGGCGCGAAAGGTAACATTGGGAACTTTTTGCCCTTCTCGATTAGACAGCATGAGTTTGCCTCCTTAGTGAATCTACTCATAAATCATATTCATAATGAATACGACTTACAAGTAGAAAAGTATAAATAGAATATGAAATTCCCTAAATTAATGATCTGATGTAGGTTGGTAATCAGGTACTGTGGCTGCTTTTTTCTTCCAGTTGATAATGATACACCAAAGCCGCAACTGCGCCACCAGCCAAAGGACCAACCCAATACAGCCAAAAATCCTGGAGTCTACCTGCTATTAAAGCAGGACCAAGATACCGCGCTGGATTCATTGCCGCACCAGTAATTGCACCACCAGCCAGGATATCTAAAGCCACTGTTAAACCAATAAACAAGCCTCCCATTTTGGGTGCGCGTTTATCAATGGCTGTACCAAAGATCACGAATACGAGAAAGAAAGTCATGATAAATTCCATGACTAAACCCATGAAAGGAGTAATATTTTTACCGAGAGATGGCGTACCCATTCCCACAGCTTGGAGTGCTTGCAGGGGAATAGCGAGCTTGACCATACTTGCGGCGAAGATTCCGCCCAAACATTGGGATATAATGTATCCTACAGCATTTTTGGCATCAATCTTGCGAGTTAGTAAAGCTGCAAAAGTCACGGCTGGGTTAAGGTGACCACCACTGATAGCAGCTGTTGCACTGACCATCACAGCAATTGTAAAACCGTGGGCAAGGGCAATTGCTACTAAATCGACTGGTGAGAGAGTTCCAATTTTTGTAATGTGATTTGTAGCGAGAGAACTAATGCCAATGAAAATTAAGGCGAAAGTCCCTATAAATTCTGCAATTAAAGCCTTTGGATTCATAGCCCTTGGTTATCTCCACAATTTCCAAATCAACTAGACTTTAAACTAAAAACCGATAAGCCGGAGGCTTGACGCTACGCGTATCGCAAAAAGTTAAGCAGGCTATGAGTTAGTTGTATCAAAATAAAAATAAAGGTATCTATGTGTGACACAGATACCTCGTAACAGGAACTTTAGTTTTTCTAAAAGTAGTTTTTGTGAGCTATTTTAATTAGCCTAGCTAACTGCTAAGAGCGCTTCACCTCGTCGATAAAGTTCGCGAGCATAGTCAGTCCAAGTTCCTTGTCCCCAGTATCGGAAACAACTTGTTTGTAATAATAAGTTATACAGTAACGCTTTTTGATAGTCAGAACTCTGTGTCACTGAAGGGTCTTGCTCAACTAATGAATCATATTTTTCATGAAATAAAGCACTGAGTTTCTTCATTGGGTCTAAGACATTTTCATAGCCTTTAACCCAACTTAAAGAATTTGTCCAAGAAGCACCATCCATGTGAAATTGATGGTCTGTTTCTTTTAATTCTGCTATTGCTTTTTCTACTGCTTCTGGTGTGGAATGTTCTGGATATACTCGCTGCCAAATTTTGTGTTGCTGTACGGCTTGACAGGTTGGATATTCATCTGGATTCACACCAGCAGCTTCAATTAATTCCAAATATTCAGTACCGTTGAGTGCAACAATCCCTGAATGATTGTTTCCTGAATCGCGAATTTCATGATATACTCTTAACAAATCGCGGGGATATTCGTTCATCATGACGCCGCCATTTTCCCCATCAGCAATTTGAGTGACTAAAGAAGGAATCGTAACATGACCAATTTGCTGCCGAGTTCTTCCTTTTGCCTCAAAATAAGGCTGCATCTGAGCCACTAATTTTGTATCGGAACCTTGAGTTTTGATTAATGCCGTGATGCTAATGGTTTCACCCTTAGAATTGCGGGCAATCAATCGGTTTGGAATGTATTTCTCATCATGACTTAAGCCCGAACCATCCAGACGTTCTACCGAATGTTCTTGCACCATCAGCCAACGATATCCACATTCTTTAAGAGCTTTGATATATTCAAACAAAGTATCTGGATGGTTTGGTAAGTGCATTTCTGGGGGAGAAAAGCCCTTGACGCGTTGTAGAGCATCATACCCAAAAACGGCTGCAAAGTAATGTTGCCAAGCTTGAATATGGAGTTTAATATCAGGAATTGGTGTGGAAGGAATAACCGCGTGACTCCACATTGTTCCCAACCATTCGACGTAAGGCTGATATTGGGAGTCGCAAGTCAAACGCTTGAGGTTATTGATAATATCCTCTCGTCCCATTTGTTGTAACCCCCACAACAAATTACCCGAATAATCGAGCATAATTCGAGGATTGCAACCTTCGGATATGAGTTGAGGAATAAAATCGCCCATGCGGCTATAGCACCAAGCAAAAGGTTCTGCGTTGTGGTTATCTCCTTGATGGGGATGTTCAAACATATACTGGAGATTGCTGATTATTTCCCCGTGATCACCCGCAGGGATGCTGGGTTGATGCATATGAAGAGCACAAGCAAACCCAGCCGTGATATTTTCTAAGCGGAGATTGGTGGTGTTGAGAAATACAGGGTGATTTTGTTGAACCACAGAATGAATTTCTGCCTCCCAGCCGCAAATATTGGGTAATCCTGTCCGGAATTGTTCCAAAATCGGTAGGTTCGCAGATGATTTTGTTGTAGTCATAGTCATCCCAAATAGCTCATTGAAAAACGAAACCAGCCAGCAAAAGAGGTAAGAGTAGAAGGACAGAGACAATTAAGACGAGAGTTCCCGGATCAATCTTAATCTGTGGTTCGCGCATTTTACACCCTTTTGGAAAACAGGTATTGCAAACGATTACTCCCGCCAGAAGAATACCTAATTTAACGAACCGCCAAGACGAGCCAGTGCGTTGGGCGGCTCCGCCGACTTGAAGCACCTGGCGTGCCAAGGACGCCAAGAAAATCAAAAAGAAGATAGGTAATCTTGCACGCAGTCAGGGGAGTAGTTACTCAAGAACACCATACCTCAATATGCCTCTTGAGAGAAACAACCCAAATCCTCATCCATAAATTTAAAATCAGGCAGAGGGAGTATGGATTCAACAACTAGGGCTTGTGGGCGTAATTCCCATTGTTTCGTTGAGACTTGCAAATCTTTGATTAATCCTGTTCGGATATTCAGTACCCAACCATGAACTACTGGTGCTTTTTCCTCATGAAGTGCTTTACGCATAATAGAAGTTTGGTACAGATTTTTCACCTGTACCAGAACATTGATTTCTGCAAGACGATTTAGACGTTCTTCTTTTGTGAGCAAAGCATCAATTTCCTCTATAGGATCATAAAAACTGTTTATATTGAACAATTACAAGATACCAAAAATACAGAATTCAAAATTTATACAACAAGGCACTTTTTTATTTTTTTGTCATCTAGCGCTCACATTTTAGCAGAGAAACAAAATATTATATGAAATGAGCAAGCAAATTCAGATCTCATGTGAATAGGAGAGAAACATTTCAGAAAGAACAATGAAAATTAAAAAAATTAAATAAACTCATCTAAATTGAGAGATTTCAGGAGACCAATTGTGACTCAAGATTATTCAGCAAAATGGTGGGTGGCGTTCATCTGTATTATATTTATCGAAGCAGTTTTGCTGATTTTGTTAATTTCTAGACAAGCAACTCCACTTCTTTATGTAGCAATCATTGCTATTGCTTTTCTACTGTTTCTTATTCCTCAGCTTGATGAGGTTATTGCATTGACTTTTGATAGAGGAAAGCTAGATAGTAAAATCAATTCAATTGGGAAAAAAATCTCTACGACTAAGGCAAGAACTGACAAGCTAGTTTTGTTATCTATGTCCAAATCTATGTTTGAAACTCTCAAGAAACTAGCTGCGGGTAGCTTTGGTGTTTATGAAATGAGTGATGCTCTAGAAAGAGAACTTTATCACCTGAAAGATATAGGATATGTAGAAGTTGGTAGAATTCGTGACATTCCTTATAAAGATAATAATCTTTGCGATTACGTGAAACTCACTGATTTTGGTAAGCAGTATATCGAGCTTCGTAGAAGTATAGAAGAGGATAACAAAGGTTAGTTTTAACTTGATTTCATTTAGCCAGGGAACTCTACACTTTCATGCTAGAATCACCTCTCTTGAATGAAGTTCAGGAAGTTAATTTCCCATGCTAGCGATCGCATACGAATAATCGCATGCAAGGTAAAGCGTCTCGGTTTATCCTGGATATCCGTCAATTGCAATGAATTATATATCAAGCACAGGTGCCATCGCCACACAATACAGAATCTGTTACCTTATAACACGTAGTTCTAAAAGTACGAATGTTCAAAAGTAAAATTACTTACGTTTTATTTACCCTGACTTTAATCATTGTCCTTAGCTGGACTACTATTTCAAGGCTACCAAACGTTCTCACTTGCCAGGAATCAAATGTTATTCGAGGAACAGGTGAAAGATTCTACACACATCCCCACAAAATCATAGTTGAGCCTTGGCGGGGTGAACATCACGTTTACGCAATTTTCATGATTCCTGGTGGACATCTCAATGATAAGCTGTTCACAGTCACTATAAAAGATACTGGCACTTTCTGCGGATCACTTGCTTTTGCTGGCACCACTGTTGCTGATGGCGTTTATGCTAAGCCAGGATATTACCTAATGAAGGCATTATTCCATACTCGGGCTGCTGTATGGTTGATTTCCCAAGGTAAGAAAGATGAGTTAAAGCAGCCTCTTAATTGGAAAGTGGGTTACGCAAAGGTACAAGAACCCGGATGAAGGCTAAAAAAATAACTGTACTTAATTCTTTCAGTCTTCTTAATTTTTGTAAAATATATTCAGTCTTTTCAAGTTTAGCTCTAAGTTACAGTTATTAAGCTAAGTACACATCATCATAAAAGGGGTTCAAAATTGGCTTGAGGGAGAATGTCAATTCTCCGTTTTGGCATAATTTTGATTTCTTACCCCTATTAATGATGAGTTGTATTCAGGATTATTTCAGTAAGTGTTATGCTACGTAGTTTCCGAAAATACCATCGCCAGATTGCCATTATTTTGTGCCTACCATTATTTCTGACTGTGCTCACTGGTATGGCGTACACTATTCTCAATGAATGGTTCCATCAGCCTGAGTTAGCTGTATTTCTCATCAAAATTCATAGCCTAGAAGTCTTGAATCTACAGGGAATTTATCCTCTTTTAAATGGTTTAGGATTAATTGGTTTATTGATTACTGGTTTAAGTATGACAGGTTTGTTTGGTCAACGCACTAATAGAAACACGCTGGGATAATTTCACATTAAGAGGGAACAGAGAATAGGGAACTCTTAACAGGAATTCAAATTTCCCTATTTCCTCCAAGGAGCGAAAACCAGTAGAGCGAAACGCCGCACCGATCACTACAATAAATCCATGACTGTACGATAATGAGCTTCAAGTTGAGCAACAGTCTCAGACTTGCGCTTTGTATCCCACTGACTGTGATCAAATAATTGTTGACGCAATTCATCCACGTTAATAGTAGTCACTTTACCATCAGCGACTACCTGCTTACCATTTACCCAGACACTTTCTACAGCATTGGTGGGACGACCAAGAATTAATAAGCCAATCGGGTCTGTACGCGGTAGTAGTGATAAACTGGTGAGGTCATACATCACCAAATCGGCTTTTTTGCCGACGGTTAGGGAACCGAGTTGATCAGCCATGTTCAGTCCTTTTGCACCACCCAAAGATGCCATCTCCACTGATTGACGAGGTGTAATCCAGTGTTGGTAATCGAAATCTGTGATATTGTGCAATATTGAACCTATCTTGATGGCTTCTAGTAAGTCTTGGGAATCGTTGCTAGATGCACCATCACAACCAAAAGTGACGTTGACTCCAGCTTGACGATATTTCAGAATGGGGGCGATACCGCTACCTAGACGCAAGTTACTTAAGGGATTGTGGACAACTGTGGATTTGGTTTCGGCGAGTATTGCAATATCGGTGTCACTCAAGTGAATGCAATGGGCAAGGGATGTGCGATCGCCTAAATACCCAATCCGCCCCAGATGTTCAACCGCACTACAGCCGTATTTTTCTTGTGCGAGTTTCTCTTGCGCTTTGGTTTCCAGTAGATGCGAGTGACGGCAAAGATTGTACTTATCGCTTAACTCAATACATCCTTGGAACAAAGCATCAGAACATAATTGTATTCCTGTGGGCGCAACTAAAATACTCATACCCTCATCTGGGCGATGAAACTGCCTGACAGCTTCTTCTATAAGTTCCAGTGTTGCCTGAGTTGAGCGAAAATAAGGCTTGTGAGTTAGTGCGGTGGTTACTCCAGATGGTATCCCAGCACTCAGGGATTCATCTTGAATCAGAGGAGAGACAAAAGCACGAATGCCAACTTCCTTGTAAGCGCGAACGGCGGTTGCAATTGTTTCCAACTCTTTGCCTGGAATGAGGATGAGATGATCCACCACACTCGTTCCACCGGAAAGTAAAGTTTCCACTGCGGTTCCCAAAGCACTGAGGTAAACTTTTTCTATATCAAGAGGCGCAAAGTCGTAGAGTTGTGCTAACCATAATTCTAGAGGAAACGGTGGAATGATACCTCGTTGCCACATTTCTGAGGAGTGGCTGTGGGCGTTGAAAAATCCGGGCAACAGGAGTTTGTTTTTACCGTTAATTGCCGTACCGATAACCTCTAGAGTGGGTGCAATAGCGGCGATGGCTTCGCCTGCCCTATGCCCCAAGATGCCTTCAGCATCTTGCCCTGAGCGAAGCTCAGGGAGAGGGTTTTCCTCCAGAAAACCCTCTGGGCATATACGGGCGATCGCCCCATCTACAACTTGCACATCCACAGTTGCATAATCATCAACAGTGGCAATTAAAACATTTTGGATTGTAAAGTTCACGGGTTAAACCTTAATTAAGTAATAGAACGTTTAGGAGATTTTCAAGTTACAAAATAAAGGATGGTGTTGGGTGTAGCAATGTATGAATATACCTGTTCGGAATTTAGGAATTGCACCAAACGCATGGGCTGTCAACCATACGTTCGCAGATATCACTCGTCCTCCCCAGATCCCACAACCCGTTATTTTATCAACAGAAACCAAAACCCTGCGCCTGGACTTGGCAAAAACTGCTATCCTCGTCATTGATATGCAAAACGACTTCTGTCACCCTGATGGCTGGTTGGCGCATATTGGTGTAGATGTCACCCCAGCACAGAAACCTGTTCAACCTTTACAAATCTTATTACCTGAACTCCGAAACAAGAATGTCCCCGTGATCTGGGTGAATTGGGGAAATCGTCCCGACTTACTCAATATTAGTGCCAATGTTCTTCACGTCTACAACCCCACAGGTGAAGGCGTGGGATTAGGTCATCCGTTACCTACTAACGGTGCTAAGGTACTCATGGCAGGTAGTTGGGCTGCGGCGGTGGTAGATGAACTCCAACAATTACCCCAGGATATTCGTGTGGACAAATACCGTATGAGTGGTTTTTGGGATACCCCTTTAGATAGTATCCTGCGGAACTTGGGCAGAACAACACTACTTTTTGCAGGAGTGAATGCTGATCAATGTGTGATGGCTACCTTACAAGATGCCAACTTCTTAGGATACGACTGCCTATTAGTTAAAGATTGTACTGCGACAACTTCTCCTGAGTATTGTTGGCTAGCGACAATATACAACGTCAACCAGTGCTTTGGCTTTGTGAGTGATTCGCAAGCAATCTTAAGCGCACTTCAAAGTGCTGAGTGTTGAATAGTAATTGGGCTGTTATGCTCTATGGTTATATAACCATAGAGATATGGCTAGAATCTACTTCCAAGCTTGAAACTTCTTACACCAATAACTATAGAGGAAACAAATTATGTACGCGACTCGTTGTGTCATTCCCGTTGTCAAATCTCCCAAAGATTACCAAGCATGTCTCAACTTCAACAAAGCCATGAGTGTTGAATAGTCATTGGGCTGTTCTGCTCTATGGTTATATAACCATAGAGATATGGTCGGCACTTCCAAACTCACGACTCTTTACACCAATAACTATAAGAGGAAACAAAT
The DNA here is from genome assembly GCF_012912135.1 of Brasilonema bromeliae SPC951. Taxonomy (GTDB): domain Bacteria; phylum Cyanobacteriota; class Cyanobacteriia; order Cyanobacteriales; family Nostocaceae; genus Brasilonema; species Brasilonema bromeliae. The sequence continues at coordinate 14,996 of NZ_QMEB01000138.1, forward strand.
TATGTACGCGACTCGTTGTGTCATTCCCGTTGTCAAATCTCCCAAAGATTACCAA
>NZ_QMEB01000138.1:15060-16872 GCF_012912135.1 Brasilonema bromeliae SPC951
TATGTACGCGACTCGTTGTGTCATTCCCGTTGTCAAATCTCCCAAAGATTACCAAACAGATCGCAACTTGAACAAACCCCTGAGTGTTGAATAGTAATTGTGGCTTGCCTCTGTATGACCATATAACCATAGAGAGAGAAATACACTTCAAAACTCACGACTCCTTACACCGATAACAATAAGAGAAAACGAATTATGTACGCGACTCGTTGTGTCATTCCCGTTGTCAAATCTCCTAAAGATTACCAAACATATCGCATCACTCCCCAAGACTCAAATCGCTTAGCAATTATCTTTGACACAGCAAGTGCTAACACTTCCTTGACTTGTTGCGTGGAAATTTTTGATGTTGGTGGGAAAACACCACCCAATCGTCATCAATGGGCGGTGGAAATGTTTTTTGTCCTCAAAGGAGAAGGAATCGCCAGTTGTGATGGCAAAAGAGTCCGAATTAAAGCAGGAGATAGTTTGTTAGTCCCTCCCACTGGCACTCATTTGATTGAAAATATCGGTTATGGTCGTTTATATACCCTGACTATTATGGTTCCGAATGAAGATTTTGCGGAATTGATTCGTAGTGGTACGCCAGTGGAGTTGGATGAGGAAGATATGGCAGTGTTGGGGAGAGTGGATAGTTTGATGCCATGTAAAGTGTGATTTAAATAGAGGCAGAGCCTAGAACACTGATGGTGAACCGTTACATAAAACCTACTCAAAGCTACTCAACAATACTCTTTTCTATACAAGATAACTAGAACTATTTTTGATTGCTTTGAGTTTTGTTTATTTCCTGCTTCATCCTGGAGATGTCGGCATCAACCAGTCCACAGGCTATCACTGTCTAACTGACAGCTTTACTCAAATTGATTGCTGCGTTCAAATCACGGTCAACAACAAAACCGCAGTGACCGCAGTTGAATACTCGCTCATCAAGCCCAAGTGTTTCTTTTTTGGTTCCGCAATTAGAACAGGTCTTGCTGGATGGGAACCATCGGTCAACTACAACCAATTTTGAGCCATAAAGCTCACACTTGTAGGTTAACTGTCTACGGAACTCGAAAAAGCTCATATCAGCTATTGCTTTAGCCAGTTTATGATTTGCCAACATTCCAGATACATTCAAGTCTTCAATTACTACTGTGCCGTGGTTCTTGGCTAGCAATGTCGTAAGTTTGTGCAACGTATCTTTGCGGATGTTGGCAATCTTTCTGTGCAGTCTGGCTATCTGTAATTGTGCCTTCTTCCAGTTAACTGAACCAATAATTTTATGGCGGTTTAACCATTGCATTCTAGATAACTTAGCTTCGTACTTTTTATAAGACTTAGCACCTGTAATTACTTTACCAGTTGATAATGTGGCAAGGTTTTTAACTCCAAGGTCAACGCCTACAACGTTTGTATTACCTAGATTTTGTGTTTCTATCTCAAACCGAAAGCTAAGAAACCACCTATCAGCTTGGCGGCTAATTGTTGCAGATTTAGTTAATACTTGAGGCAGTCGTTCATAAGTTTTAAGTACGCCAATCACAGGTACTTGAATCTTGTTACTGCCTAAGATTTTGACTGTACCTTCAAGCGTAAAAGAGTCACGCTAAAACAAGCTTAGATCTGTTCCTAATTGGCAAGAACGGTTAAGAGAATTCGTTGATCGTCTGATTGGAGAAGAACCTACTCAAAAAGAAGAGAGATGAGTATAGGTGATTAGGAATTAAATGACAGTTCCTTGCCCCACCCCCGTAAAGCTACGCTATGGCTAACGCCACGCTAGTCCCTAAGAGGGACGCTGCGCAAACGCTATCACGTCCCCTCCCC
>NZ_QMEB01000139.1:0-11825 GCF_012912135.1 Brasilonema bromeliae SPC951
AGTTGGATTTGGGGGAAGCCCCATCTTCAGCCGAAGGCAAGATGGGGTACTTCACTCCTCTGGTTGAATCACCACGAGTTGCAGCCGGACTCTTAACAGGACTTGCGCATGCGCTCATTACTTCGTCCCCGCAGCGTAAGGTAAATCGCCGACACCGATGAGTAATGAACTCATTAAAGGATATGAATGGGAAGCCTAAGTCGTTCTAGTACGTTCATCAGTACTGACAGGGATTGCCTACGGGACGAGAGTCCTATGGTAATGGCGTGGTCTTTCCATGCTTGGGCAGTCAAATCAATTGTCAATGCCATTTCAGAAAAACAACAAACTTGGTGCAAACAGAAGGCTTAAACGACCGCTGGATAAGGAAACAATCTCTTTGAGAGGATATGAAGGTCAAAAAGAAAAACTTAAAGCTGTCCCTGACTGGCAAGAACGCCTAAGAGAGTTTGTTGACCAACTCACATCAGATCTACCCAAAAATGAGTAGGGATGGGTAGAAGTGGGTAGGAATTAAGTGACAGTTTCTTACCCACATCCGCAGAGCGAACCATCTTTCGCGGGAAAAACGACCAGGTAGGGAGCGATCGCTAATTGCCGGAACGGCTAGTTCGGTAGAAATTTTTGATATCCAATGTTCGACATTATTCCCCTCTAACCTAATGGTACAGAGGGGAATACTATAAATGTTTGACAACTTATTCCTTTGATTCAATCAGCACTTTTTGCTGCCTAACAGGAAACAGGACTTGCCAAAGCTTATCCAGAGGCACAGAGCGCTCCTCCTGAACAAAAAGCAAGGGCAGGAGGGCAAACAGCCGTAGGACGCCTGAGAGAACAAACAGCCCAAGCAAGCCACCGGCACCAGCCTGAGTCGCCAGAAAGCTACCACAGGTGATTCCTATTGCCCCACTCACACCAGCAACCGCCCCCGTGATCGCGAAGTATTTGGACTGATTACCCAGCGGTGCCACTGCCATCATAAGATTGTTGGTACACAGGTCAATTGCCGCCCATGTCCCACCAGTTAGCACGTGTAACAAGGGAAACCAAACCCAAAGGGAAATTGAATCAGCTCCAGTTCCTAGCCACAACAGAGGTGTCACCCCCACCAAGACTCCCACGAATACCAGAAGTGGGCGATTCCCAATTCGGTCAGCCAGTTTGCCCCACAAAAGCAGCAGCAGCATGTTAGCACCAGTTGCTATGCCGTTATAAATTGTTACTACGCTGATATCTATCTCCAGGTTATCCAGCATGTAGAGGTTAAAGAAGGGAGCGCTGACGTTAACGGCAAAACACCATATGGCAATGTAAAACACAAACTTCAAAAAATTGGCGTCTTTGAGGAAGCTAAGATCTATTCCCCCTGACTGCGCTTGGGATGTCTCTGAACCGGCGACTTTTAAAAGCTGCGGGTTCACATCGGTCAACCAGAACTGACTGACCAGACTACTTAGCCCAAACACAACTCCTAGAACCAAGACCACACCGTAGCCTTGGAGTGTTCCATAGGGCCATTTCGATACCGCTAGACCCAGCAGCGGCACACCGATGAGATTCGTCAAGCTCACAAGACTATTGCGAAAGCCAAAATACCGCCCCCGCAACCGCTGTGGGACTAACACAGCCGTCCAGCCCAAAAAGGGAGCACGGCCCAAAGCTTCGATGATATTAGTCACCAATATAATTCCCAATGTCAACAGCAGCACTTGGTGCCCAGTGATATCAAATGAGATATCAGATGAGGTGAGCAACCAAATCGCTGGCAAGAGAATCACCCACAGTAGCCGCGACGGGACGAAAATGAACATCGAATACCAGTGGAAGCTGGGACTTCGGTCTACTAGATACGCTCCCAGCGGTTGGAGCAGATTCACCAACTGAGGAATCGAGGCTAAAAGACCAATTTCCACTGGACCTGCACCCAGCTCCAGCAAGAAATTAGTGAGCAACGCGCCGCCGATCATACTGTAAAAAACCGTAGCGAAGACACTCTCAAAAGTTAACGCCCTGAGGCTTGTCCGAATTTCCGGCTTAGAAATTTTAACAGGCGATTTTGGAGTTGAAGGAAGTACCGTCTGTGTTATTGCCCTATCCTCTGAGATTTCCTGAATAGGGACCGGGGGGAGAGGGCTTGTTTCTACTAATAAGTCGTCTTCTTGTTGCCCAAGCATATTATTTAGCCAATATTTAAAGAGTTAACGGGAACTTAATTGCTGCTTTGATTTGAGTGCATTTCCGAAGAAAAATCTCCTAAAAAATGCTTTGTTGAAATCCTGTCATGGCAATTTCCCCTATCAGGGTTAATAAGTAAACGCTATAGAGGGCTTCATGAATCTAACCAAAACTGTCACAAAACAGCCATTAATGTTGTTTAAAACACATTTGTAACCATTCTTATTATTTGAGCGATCAATTTATCAAATAATAATTTTCTAACTTATAATAATATAAATTTATTTTTTTAAATCTCCTTCTCAGGAGTTATTCTTTTTGTATAATCAATTTTTAATTTTCAATAAAAATGTTTGCTGAAATTATTTTAGGGTTAATCATTAGATGTCATATCTAAAGAAGAATATACTGCTCCAATGGGATTAATCACTTGACACGACCCAAAGCAATGTAACGCAAGATTTGAAGCGGTACGTTAACAGAGTGTAACGCACTCTACTACTGTAGTACTTGACCCGAAAGCGACCTTTGGGAGGCGATCGCTACAATTGTCATCCAAAAGAGTACGTCCGTTGCTAGAGGGAACGATACCCGCGAATCCTTAACTTATGTAGATAGTTAGTCTAGCAACTTCAACAAAGAGGCAAAAATGACTCAGGAACCACGTAAGCTGATTAATTTATCAGTGCATGAAAGCGCTGACCCAAGTGTAATTAACCCTACTAATCCAGATAAAGAAGCCTCTGGAGAGATAAATGACTTGAACGACTCTGTTCATGATGAAGAAAATGTTGATGTTCCCATTCCGAGTCTTTTTGATGACGATAGCGACGATAACCCTGTAGATCCTCAAATCGGCATTGTAGGTCGAAGTGCTGGATAAGCTGACTTGATGGAATGTAGCTATGATTACAGGCAGCTTTAACATTACACCTGCCTGTCGATAGTAAAAAACCTGTTAATATTCAGCAACACTAAAAATTGCACAACAACATCCTTTTGTCCCTGTTAGTTACGCAGTTATTAGCAGGGGTTTTTTTATCTAAAACCTAATGCACCGTAAATTTATTTGCTGCGTTCGTTACATAGGTAAATTTTAAGAGGGAAGAAAGTAGTTAGGATCAAGCGATTCATTTTTTACATTAATACACGTACTGGTTTATGGAGTCCCCGTCCTTAAGGACGGGGTCTTTACTGAAGTTCTATCTTTCAGCAAAATTGTATTCATAATCACAAATGCTCTTAACATTATATAAAATTCTTGACTAGAGACAAATATGTCGATTGATAGAAGGTAGCATAAACAGTTAGTAGTATGTTTTTAAATTAGTGATAGACATTGTTGTCAAAGTAAATAGCCTGAATACTTTCTAGGCAGTCAATAAAATAGCAAAAGCGTCTTTACCAGATAATTATCACTGCCCTTGTACTAATAAAAAGTTAGCAAAAAGGGTATTTTTTGTATGCAATTCTATCTGGGAAAGCATTTGTAAACACTTCAATTACCTACAAACAAAAAATTGAGATAACCTATGTCTGGCGAACAAAGTCAAATAAAAAATAACGGTATCAGTAATGGTAAGACAAAGATGCTTAAAGCTAAGCTATCGACATTGACTGAACCGCTATCATCAGGTGCGTCATCGCAGAATTTATCTATATCCAACAAAATCTACAAAGAAGCCTCTACAGATACGCCTGATATAATTTGCTTGTCTCATTTACGTTGGAATTTCGTCTATCAAAGACCGCAACATCTTTTGGTTCGTTGCGCTCAAGGACGGCGGGTTTTCTTCATTGAGGAGCCGATTTTTACCTCCGAACCGTTGGGGCGATTGGATGTAAGCCTTGACAAGAATGGGGTAGTGGTTGTTGTTCCACACTTACCACAAGGTCTGAGTGAGGAAGCGGTAAACGCGGATCTAAAAGTGCTAATTGATGGTTTGTTTGCAGAGCATAATATCCGCAAGTACATCTGTTGGTACTACACACCGATGGCGATCGCATTTACACGCCACTTGCAACCAGAAGCAGTCGTATATGATTGCATGGATGAGTTATCTGCATTCAAGAATGCGCCACCTGCTTTAAAGAACAACGAAACCGAACTTTTCCACCGTGCAGATTTGGTGTTTACAGGTGGACAAAGCCTTTACGAAAGCAAGGTGAACCAGCACCCCAACGTCTACGCATTTCCTAGTAGTGTAGATGTCGCGCATTTTGCACAAGGAAGAACTCTTAAAGAAGAACCAGCAGATCAAGTCAATATTCCCCATCCGCGCCTTGGGTTCTTTGGGGTGATTGACGAGCGGATGGATATTGAACTGCTAGCTGGTATTGCCGATGCGCGTCCTGACTGGCATTTGGTGATGATTGGACCGGTTGTGAAAATCGATCCCGCAAGTTTGCCACAGCGGGAAAATATCCATTATCTTGGTGGTAAAGATTATCAAGATTTACCTGCATATTTAGCGGGGTGGGACTTGGCGATGCTGCCGTTTGCCCGTAACGAGTCAACTCGCTTTATTAGCCCTACTAAAACTCCAGAGTATCTTGCCGCAGGTAAGCCTGTGGTGTCCACCTCAATTCGCGATGTCGTACGTCCCTACGGAAATTTAAAGCTGGTGCGAATAGCAGACACGGTTTCTGAATTCGTCGCCGCCGCAGAAATGGCAATGCAAGAGGACACCGCAGTTTCGGGATGGTTGAGCCGGGTAGATGCGTTTCTGGAGCAGATTTCTTGGGATCGGACTTGGGGATCAATGATGCAATTGATAGAGTCTGCCATTGCTGCCCAAAATGATGAGAATAAAATCAGCTCAAATCAGATTGTTACTGGTAAACAAGCACCAAACATCATTACCAGAGAGTTTGTCTTCGATTACTTGATTGTTGGTGCGGGGTTCTCAGGGAGTGTGATTGCCGAACGGTTGGCAAGTCAGTCTGGGAAGAAAGTGCTGGTTGTGGACAAGCGATCGCACATTGGCGGCAACGCTTACGATCATTACGACGATCATGGCATCCTCGTACACAAATATGGTCCTCACATCTTTCACACCAACTCCCGCGAAGTCTTTGAATACCTCTCGCAGTTCACTGCGTGGCGGGCTTACGAACATCGCGTCCTCGCCAGCGTAGACGGGCAACTTGTTCCCATCCCCATCAACCTCGACACCATCAACAAACTCTATGGAATGAACCTGACTTCATTTCAGGTGGAGGAGTTCTTCAAGTCGGTTGCTGAACCGAAAGATTACATCCGAACCTCAGAGGATGTGGTGGTAAGCAAAGTCGGTCAGGAACTGTATGAAAAGTTCTTCCGGAACTACACTCGCAAACAATGGGGACTCGACCCATCGGAACTTGACAAATCAGTCATTGCCCGCATCCCCACCCGCACCAACCGCGACGACCGATATTTCACGGATTCTTACCAGGCGATGCCGCTGCACGGCTTTACCCGGATGTTCGAGACGATGTTGGCACATCCCAACATCAAAGTGATGCTCAACACCGATTACCATGAAATCGAAACAAGCATACCTTGCCGCGAAATAGTTTACACTGGACCTGTTGATGAGTTCTTTGATTATCGCTACGGCAAACTACCGTATCGTTCGCTTGATTTCAAGCATGAGACGCACAACAAGTCGGTGTTTCAGCAAGCGCCAGTCATCAACTATCCAAACGAACACCTTTATACCCGCGTTACAGAGTTTAAATACCTGACGGGACAGGAACACCACAAGACTAGTATTGTTTACGAGTTTCCCAAGGCAGAGGGAGACCCTTATTACCCTGTACCGCGTCCGGAAAATCAGGAAATTTACAAGCAATACAAGGAACTGGCTGATGAGACGCCAGGTGTGTATTTTGTAGGAAGGCTGGCAACCTACAAGTATTACAATATGGATCAGTGTGTTGCTCAGGCTCTTTCTGTTTACAAACAAATTGCGGTTAAGGCTTGATACTACTTCGTGTCTGCGTCTAAGCGCTATGCGCAAAGCGCACGCAATCATGCGAACGCGCACGCTACGCGAACGCAGTTAATAATAAAACGAACCGCCAAGACGAGCCAGCGCCGTGCGGGGGTTCCCCCCGTTGAGGCGACTGGCGTCGCAAAGAACGCCAAGGAAGAAAAAGAGAATATTAAAGTTGAGTTTTAAGTATGGTTTCCTTCAACTCAACACTCAACACCCATAACTCACAACTTCCTTTGGAAGTGTGGGCTGGTGTGGAGTGTACAGTTAATCGTGTGGGTGATGAGTATTTCGACCAGTTGGAACGCAACGGTCATGCAACGCGCTTGGATGACCTAGACTTATTCGCCGAACTAGGGATAAAGGCTATCCGCTACCCGATTCTGTGGGAGCGAACCGCGCCTGACGGGTTGGAGAATGCTGACTGGTCGTGGGCTTCGGAGCGACTGGGGCGATTGCGCGAACTGGGCATCCGTCCGATTGTGGGCTTAGTGCATCATGGTAGTGGACCACGTCACACCAGCTTGATAGATCCAGAATTTCCAGAGAAACTAGCTTTGTATGCCCGTGCGGTTGCAGAACGTTATCCTTGGGTAACGCATTACACACCTGTAAACGAGCCACTGACAACGGCACGATTCAGTGGAATGTACGGACACTGGTATCCTCACGGAGGTGATGAGTTAAGTTTTGCACGTGCTTTGTTGGGGCAGTGTCGTGCGATCGCCCTTTCGATGAAGGCGATCCGAGAAGTTAACCCTAACGCCCAACTTGTGCAAACCGAGGATTTGGGTAAGATTTACAGTACGGCAAAGCTGGCGTATCAAGCTCAATTTGAGAACGAGCGCCGCTGGTTGAGCTTTGATTTATTATGCGGTCGAGTCACCCCAACTCATCGGATGTGGGGTCACCTGCGTCACTGTGGCATTAATGAGGCTGAACTTGAATGGTTTCTGGAAAATCCCTGTCCGCCAGATATTATCGGAATTAACCACTACCTGACGAGCGATCGCTTTTTGGACGAGCGCAAAGAACGCTATCCGGTTTGTTCGCATGGGGGTAACGGGCGGGACGAGTACGCAGATGTAGAGGCAGTGCGGGTTTGTGCTGAGGGTGCAGCAGATCCGCGCAACTTGCTACTAGAAGCATGGGAACGCTACAAACTGCCGATTGCTATTACCGAAGCTCACGTCAGCTGTACCCGTGAGGAGCAGCTGCGCTGGCTTTATGAGGTCTGGAGTGCGGCGGGACAATTACGAGATCAGGGTGTAGATGTCCGCGCTGTCACTGCTTGGTCGCTCCTTGGTAGTTACGATTGGAATAGCTTAGTGACTCGTTCGGTTGGTTACTACGAGTCAGGCGTGTTTGACTTGCGTTCGCGTAGCGTCTCCTCTGGAGAATCGCCACACCCACGACCGACAGCAATTGCCAAGATGGTGCGGGATCTAGCTGCTGGGCGCAAACCGAATCACCCACTACTTGAAACACCCGGATGGTGGCATCGGCAAGAACGGTTATTATACCCAGCGGTAAGTTGTTTAAAAGAAAGCAGTGGGCAGTCGGGAGTAGGGGGAGAAATGACTTCCTCATCTTCCCCATCTCCTCTAGTCATTGTGGGTGCAACAGGAACCTTAGGAAGGGCTTTTGCTCGTTTGTGTGAACTGCGGGGTATTTCGTACCGCTTGCTGTCACGCAAAGAAATGGACATTGCTGATTGTGCTTCTGTCAATACGGTTCTGACTGAGTTAAAGCCGTGGGCGGTTGTGAACGCTGCGGGATACGTGCGGGTGGACGATGCGGAACGCGAACCCCATGTTTGCCTGCGGGTGAACGCCACCGGACCAGCGATTTTAGCTGCGGCTTGCGCTCAGCATAACGTGGCACTGCTGACTTTCTCGTCAGACCTCGTATTTGACGGTGCTGTGTTCAACCCTTATGTTGAAAGTGATGCCGTTGCTCCCCTCAATGTGTATGGCTGCAGCAAAGCTTTGGCAGAAAAGTTGGTATTGAAGCTTCATCCCGCATCGCTGGTCATTCGCACCAGTTCATTTTTCGGTCCTTGGGATGATTACAATTTTGTAACAATTGCACTACGTCAGCTAAGCGCTGGGAATACCTTCGTCGCTGCTGAGGATGCAATTGTTTCGCCTACGTACGTGCCGGATCTTGTCCACACCAGTCTAGATTTGTTGATTGACGGCGAGTGTGGTTTGTGGCATCTGGCTAATCAAGGTGCGATCGCCTGGGCTGACTTGGCACGGTTAGCGGCGAAAACAGCAGGCTTTAATCCTAGCAATGTGATTGCCCTGCCAACGCGAGAACTTGGTTTAACCGCTAAGCGCCCGACTTACAGCGTTCTTGGTAGCAATAGGGGTGATATCATGTCCTGCCTTGACAGTGCGATGTCTCGCTATTTTGATGAGTGTCAACGATTTTAGATTTTTGTCATTTGTCAATGATTTCTAACTCTATACGGGCGTTGCTTTCGACCAGAAATATATCGAGTTATCAGAAATATTTTTGCTTCGTAGCTTCGCCCCTACCTAATTGATTGTTTAATCCAAAATCTAAAATAGACTTGTTGCAGAAGTAGGGAACGCTTAACGCTTAACAGGGGACTCTTAACGCTTAACTCTTAACGCTTAAGTCTTAACAGAACCTCGTAAAATCTCACTTTTGCAATCTTGTCTAATCTAAAACCTAAAATTAGTACAGTTATGACAACCATTTTAGTCACAGGGGGAGCAGGATATATTGGCTCCCATGCAGTATTAGCTCTAAAAAACGCAGGTTATGAGGTCGTTGTTCTTGATAATCTGTCGAATGGGCATCGAGAACTTGTGGAAGAAGTTTTGCAGGTAAAGTTGATTGTTGGTGATACGAGCGATCGCCCTCTTTTAGATACCATATTCTCAACCCACAATATAGCTGCAGTGATGCATTTTGCTGCCTACATTGCCGTGGGTGAATCTGTCACTGACCCAGCCAAATATTACCACAACAACGTCGCAGCCACCCTGACGCTTTTAGAAGCAATGCTTGCTGCTTCCATCAACAAGTTCATCTTTTCTTCTACTTGCGCTCTTTATGGTGTGCCTAAGTTTGTGCCGCTGACTGAAGACCATCCTCAAGACCCCATCAGTCCTTATGCAACTAGCAAATGGATGGTAGAGCGAATTTTGTCTGATTTCGATACAGCTTACAATCTCAAGTCTGTCCGTTTCCGCTACTTTAACGCCGCAGGTGCTGACCCAAATGGGTTATTGGGTGAAGACCACGAACCAGAGACTCACCTCATACCATTGGTGCTAATGGCTGCTTTAGGTAAGCGCGAATCTATTTCTATTTTTGGCACTGATTACCCTACCCGTGACGGTACTTGCATTCGAGATTACATTCACGTAACTGACTTGGCACAAGCACATATCTTGGGTTTGGAGTATCTCCTAAAAGGAGGAGATAGCGAAGTCTTTAATTTAGGCAATGGCAGTGGATTTTCAGTTAGAGAAGTCATCGAAAGTGCAAAGGAAGTCACAGGAGGTGACATCAAAATAGAGGAACGCGACAGGAGAGCTGGTGATCCGCCTATCTTAGTTGGCAGTAGCGACAAAGCAAGTAAAGTTTTGGGTTGGCGTCCCCAATACCCAAACCTACAGGAAATTATCTCCCACGCTTGGCAGTGGCATCAACAGCGGCATGGGTAGACATAATGAAAATCAAGTTTTGAGTTTAAATATCCCGCTCTAGTCACTGGATAATTATCCAGTGACTAGAGTTGGTGTATGGAGTACCTCAAAGCTCGTGCAATACAGTAGTACCCCGAACCTTGGCTTGTATGATACTCCCATAGTAGGCGGCGACAGTTGCCGTTAGAGCGTTCAACCAAACATTGTTACCAAACAGTGGCATTAAGCCAAACGTTGTTTTAGCCAAGGGTAGCAATCCCATGATCGAGAGCAAGGTATAGGCAACTGCAAAACTACGATTGAATATGCGTGCACTGCTGGTGCTAGTATAGGAGGCAATCCCCAATAGACCGACGGCGCAGTGTACGATGTTATGCAAGAAATTGGTGGGAAACAGCCCGAATACATAGCCAAATCCCATAGCATAGGCGCTCTTAGTTGCATCAATTGGGACATAAGATGCAGTCGTCCCAGGCAATGAAACCAAACCTGGTATAAATCCAGCTACACCTAAAACCAAAAAGAGAATTCCGATAATCAGGGCACAGTAACGCTCTATGATGTCCGCCTTGTTTACGTTGTCCATATTATTCATGACCTCAAGTTTTGTGCAAATCTTCACTCGAATGTTCGCTATATGCAAAGATAGGGTTTCAACCGAGAAATACAGAAGCGAATCGCTGACCACTCTCGGGGTTCTAATTAACTGAAATCCCTAATATAGATTCAAACCTTACGGCATCGGATGGAAAAGAAGATCGGGAAAAAAGTAGTTAAACACAGCCCAAGTCGAGAAGGCAACTGATATCGAAATAACAGCAATAACTGGTATGAGGGAAAGATACTGAAGGAAATATTTGACTTGCTCGTTTTGCTTCTGCATGACTGCTTTCCAAAAAAAGTTAATGACTTAAGCTGAACTCGTATGGCGAAACAAAAATTGATTCTAGTGATATACAAATCACTAAAAAATAGCTCAGTTTGCTTTTGGTGTAAAAACTTTCAAACTGAGGACTTGAAGTTGACTGTACAATCACTAAATTAATTACGAAAATTTTCTTTTTCTTCTAACTAAAGATAGGGCTAATATTAAGTTAATTTGTCATTGATAACACAAAAAATATATTGCTTCAGGGTTGGAATAGCTGTGTGAAGTGAGAAATCTGAAATCTAAAAAATGACAGAAGCAATATATTGATGGAATATTAATGGATACTAAAAAAGCCCCGATGGAATTTCAGGGGCTAAGCGAGGTTGAATTAGAGGAATCGAAGAACACAGACTGCTTTGTTGTTCAACTTAATACTATCTATTTAATAACTGTAAATATCCCTCCTAAAGTCGGAAAATCAGTTACAAATTACTGTGTTTATGAATACAACCAGCCCCACTTCAAATATTCCTTTTTGATAGTTCATACTTTCAAGAAAAAAAGCCTCCTGCTAAATAGACGGGTGAGACAGCAGGAGACAACTGGAATGTTGATATTTTCACTAGAAAGTTTTTATAAAGTAGCCATGCTTAGCATCATTCAGTCACCTCAAATTGTCTCGGCATTCCCACGCTATCGCCGGACTTGGAGGGCCATCTAACAGTAACAATAGTGCAGTCAGACTCAGCAACCCAACAATGCGGCACACCTGAACACCAAAGAACGTAGTCACCTTCTTGAGATAGTACAATATCTCCGTCCTCAAACTGAAGGCGAAATCTTCCGTGGATGAGGATGGAAAGGGTGGCGGCTTCGTTATTGACTGCCCATTGGGTTCTACTGTCTCCTGCTTTGTGCACAGCCCATTTCACTTCTAAATCTTCGGTTGAGCGCGGATCTTCACTCGGGGTGATAAAGTGACCAATAAACCAGCCCCAGCGCTTCGCGCCTTCAACAATAGCGTTACCAAAAACAACTTTAGCCTGCATCTGTCAAATCAAAAGAAGGAACTAAAATTCGTCCAGTGTTACCTGTTTTGTTATATTCTTC
>NZ_QMEB01000139.1:11835-16846 GCF_012912135.1 Brasilonema bromeliae SPC951
TCTTCAAGGACATTGGTTGCAATCCCTCTCCCCTCACCCGCTACAACTAAAGCTACGCTTGCTCCCCCAAAACCACCACCCGTCAAGCGTGCGCCGAAGACTCCTGGGGTTTTCTGCAATATCGCTACTAAGGTATCTACTGCTGGGACCGAAACTTCGTAATCGTTGCGCTGACTGGCGTGGGAAGCATTCATCAATTCACCAAAGCGTTTCGCTGACACCCCATGTACAGCCTCAAGCACTCGGTTGTCCTCGGTGATGACGTGTCTCGCGCGACGGCGCAACGGTTCGGGTAATGACTCTGCGGCTTGTGGATCGGTGATGTCTCTGAGCGCTTTGACTCCCAAGCGCCGCGCCGCTTCCTCAGACTCAGCCCGACGCTGGTTATATCCGCTACCTGCAGCCAGTGCATGATGGACACCACTATCGATTACCAAGATTTCTGCTCCCCCTGGGAAAGGTATGACTCGACGCTCAAGGGTGCGGGTGTCCAAAAACAGCATCGAGTCAGTGCCAGCCAAACTCGATGCCATTTGATCCATGATGCCGCAGTTTAAGCCGGCATACTGAATCTCCGCTTGTTGTCCAAGTTGGGCGATTTCCACATCATTAATGGGAAGATTGAGCAGTTCGCGCAATCCCCTAAGCGTTGCAACTTCCAAAGCGGCACTGCTAGATAAGCCTACACCTATCGGGACTGTCGATTTGACGTACAAAGAAAGCGGCGGTATCGTATATCCTTGTTTTTGCAAAAGTTGAATACACCCAAAGATATAACTTGCAAATCCAGATGGCGTATGATTGATTTCTAAAATGTTGACTTGCTCGTCTAAATCTTCAGAATAAAAGTGGTGATGTCCGTCGGTACTAAAACCTAGTTGTACCGTGGTACGTTGAGGAATCGCAGTTGGGAGAACAAAGCCATCGTTGTAGTCAGTATGTTCACCGAGTAGGTTTACCCTTCCTGGCGCACTGGCTTCTGTTTCAGGTGATTTACCAAATATTTGTTGGAAGTTCATAATTATTTCATCAAAGCATAAGTATCAAATTTCACCCTCTAACGAGAGATAGAAAATAGGAAATTTCCAATTGCATCTTTGAACAATTTTCAATTTTCAAATCTAAGAGCTAATTTCTAAAATAAATCTTAAATCATTATGATGCTTCAAGGTAAAATAACCCACTCTTCATGAGCAGTACGTTGCAGTGCTTAGAGATAAGTAGTTGCTAAAAACCTAAACATCAGATTTTATCAGAGCGCTTAGAGAATTGTATTCACAGTTACATATAAATTTCATATTAGCTAGTTCTCAAGAATGATGTAGTAATTAGTGAATCATTGAAAATATAACAGTAGAGGAAGCACAAAGACATAACAAAAGAAATCTATGGAATTACAAGAAACTCAAACAAAAAAAACAGAGAATAATGTTCTGTCGGCAGAGAACATACATGATTATATCAATCCCGAAAAAATAAGGGAATCTGAGGCTAAAACTCAGGCACAAACAGATAATGCAGTCACTAGTAAAGAGGCACTTGACCCTCGATTACGCTATGGCTTTACACTGATATTAGCGATTTTCTTATTTATTGCTGCCATTTACTACGGAATCATCAACCCCTAGGTGATTAACCTAAGCTTGGGGGACGTCTCTCAGGCTTAGTTAAATCATGTTCTGTTGCAAAATTGTGCCTTCCTGCCTAATCTGTGGACAAGTGGGCCAGCGGGTCAGCGTAAAATACAGTGCCTTTGTGGGAATTGTGATTATTCCTTCTTGGGACTCATGTTATATTATTAATATATATATGTAGTATCAATAATGTTACTGCAATCATATGAGTTATTCTCGCCTCGTCCAAATCAGCAAATATCTTAGCAAATATTTGCGACATACACCGGGTGCAATTGGAATTAAACTTGCCCCCGGTGGTTGGGTTAGTGTTGATGAACTGCTTACCGCTTGCGCTAAAAACAAATTTCCACTCACCCGTCAGGAATTACAGGTGGTGGTTGAACTCAACGAGAAAAAACGCTTTTCTTTTAACTCCACAGGCACTCTTATTCGTGCTAACCAAGGTCACTCAACAGAAGTTGATTTACAATTAGAACCTGTTGTTCCTCCAGACGTGCTTTATCACGGTACGGGACACAAATCTGTAGAGTCAATCATGCAAACAGGACTCTGCAAAATGTCGCGACATCATGTCCATTTATCAAAGGATATTGCTACAGCACAAATTGTAGGTGCAAGACATGGAAAACCAGTAGTTTTGCTCGTAGATACTGCGGCTATGTATCAAGCTGGTTATAAATTCTACTGTTCCGATAACGGAGTTTGGTTAGTAGATAGTGTGCCACCTGAGTATCTACAAAAAATTTGAATTTTCATAGGTTGCAGAGATTCATTTAAAAATCATAAAATTTTAGATTTATTGTTATAAAAGTGTCATAAATAGAACTCAAGATTTACTAGGACTTACGCACTGTACAAATTAACCATAATATGGGCGTTGCTGAACCAAAATATGAATCATGCGCTCTGCGCAATCGCTCAAATTCATATTTCTATTCTGCAACGCCATAATATAAATTAAGGTTTTTGGTCGTTTCAGGCACAAGGGGCTTCCCGTAGACGACGAAGGGCGGCTTTCTTTGCCCAAGGTAAGCTAGGCTAGGACACCAAGGAAAGACAAGTGTTGCATTATTTTTGTGTTATTTGTTTTAAATCTCCAAAACCACCGGGCGCAATCTTCCCTCTACCTCTGTGCTGGGAAAATTTGGATCAAAAGTCAGATTTTCCAACTGTCCATCCTGGAGAATGACAAAAGTATCTTCAACTTTTGCCCCTGGTAAACTTGGATTCCAAGCAACAGCTATACCTTCTGCTAAAGTGTCAGTGGTAGCGGGATTTGCTACTATTTCTCGTGCTAAATATCCCGTAGTTCCACCTTGATGATGTTCGCGGATTGCATGATTG
Source organism: Brasilonema bromeliae SPC951 (assembly GCF_012912135.1). Taxonomy (GTDB): domain Bacteria; phylum Cyanobacteriota; class Cyanobacteriia; order Cyanobacteriales; family Nostocaceae; genus Brasilonema; species Brasilonema bromeliae. The sequence continues at coordinate 14,817 of NZ_QMEB01000139.1, forward strand.
AATCCGTGCTGTTGATAAGCTTGAGCTAAAGTGTGATAAACCGAATTAAGAGATGTTCCTTCTTTACATAAATTCAAAGCTTGGGCTTCAATTTCGCGGACATGACGATGCAATTCGGTTTGTTCATCCCAAAGCGCACCAAAACAGACAAATCGCGTTAGATTCGCATACAAACCATATCCCCTAGCACAGAACACCAGCATCGCTTCTCGTCCAATCTGTTCCCCAGTGGCTGTAGCGTGGCGGTATAGGGGTAAACGCCTTTCGCCAGCCACCAGCGTCAGCGCTGGATGCAATCCCCTTGCCCACAATGCCTCTGCACCTGCACCTGCTAATTGATATTCTGTCCAGGTAGGCTTGGCGGCTTTTAGTACCTCTGTCATCGCAACGCTAGCTTTTCGCCCCACTTGACGATATCGCTCTAGTTCGCTTGACATCATGACTCTTTTATGGTGCTGTAGAGACGGGGGTAATTGCTGCTCTACATGAGGGATAGGGCGATCTGCGCGCAGCGCAGCAGCGAAGCTATCGCTCAAAACCTTCCCACCATTAGTAGCATCCCGGACAAAAGCTTCACGACGAGCAGCATCAGCCCAAGGGTTGATGTGCAGCTTAAAATTAGCTGGTAGTTCTTCATCCTGTAAACGCTGGGCTTCAATTTCGTCTGTTAATACCCAAGCATCTTGCGCCGTTACCAATACTTCTGCTACTCCGGTTTCAGCAGTCAGTAGTACGGTGTTAGAAGCGCCAGCAGTCGCCCAAGCAAACCAGTCTGTTCCGCGTAACCGTAACCCCTGCATCTCGGTTTCTATGAGAGTTTGGCGGATTAACTCCAGCTTAGTAGAGACTTCTTGATTCAAAGGATTCATGTTCAAGGGTGCGATCGCATAATTCATAATTTACACCAACACCAAATAATTTATCTCTGCTGTCATTGTTACCTCTTCAATCGCGAGCATGGTTTTAGGTTAAGTTTGAATGTTACCAGGAATACAAGCAAATTTATGGAAAATCTCCTCCCAATAAGCATATCTGCACCCTACCTTATGCAGATACTAAATCAGTAGTGAAAAGACACGATAAAAAGAGTTTTCTGGAATGGCATTGAGGAGAAAAAATGAAAAGGAATAACTTAGAATACTACGATTTGAATGCAGATAAATGGAGAAAAGAAAGTGAACCATTACATTTGTCTAACCATCTGAATAAATCAAGGTTTGAGTTTTTCTCAAGTTATGTTCCTGATTGGAAAGGGGTCAAAGTTTTAGATATTGGTTGTGGAGGTGGATTAGCTTGTGAATTTTTAGCTTCTCTTGAGGCTAATGTATCAGGAATAGATTTATCTTTAAACTCAATTAAAGCAGCACAAGAATATGCTCAAATCAATCACCTAAATATTGACTATCAGTGGGGAGCAGCTGAAAATTTACCTTACGATGAAAAAATCTTTGACGTGGTTTTGTGTTATGACGTTTTAGAGCATGTTGCTGATTGGCAAAAAGTTCTTTCAGAAGCTTACAGAGTTTTAAAGAACAATGGATTGTTTTTCTTTGATACAATTAACAAAACTTTCAAATCTAAATTAATAATGATTTGGCTTTTAGAGGATATTCTAAAGCAGCTACCACGTGGGCTTCATGATTGGAATAAGTTTATTCAACCCCAAGACATGCTTGATATTATGAAGAGCATTGGCTTTGCAGATGTTGTCATCAAAGGGTTCGATTTGACGGCTGGTACTAGCTTGAAAACACTTAGAGATATTGTATTTGAGGGTTTAAATAATCAAAACAAAGGTAAAGAGATAAAATTATTTGAAATCCACATTAATGATGATACTTCCGTATGGTATATTGGCAAAGCTGTTAAGCTAATTTGATATTTCGGCTGTTGCATAAATAGGTAAGCTTTGGGACGAAATTTACGAATTCGCCGCTCACTACGTCCACAGCAAACAAAAATTCTCCTCTCTACCATTAGACATGTCCGGGAATTTGCAAAGCACTCCACATCTGGCTTTGCACAGCATT
>NZ_QMEB01000140.1 GCF_012912135.1 Brasilonema bromeliae SPC951
CAAGTTCTGACGATGAATGTAGAATCCCCTCGCCTTTAGGCAGGGGAGTGTCAACAGATTCCTCTATCGTAGTGACCACATGTAGGGGTCGAATTTCGACTTTTCCAGTCGCCTCAGCCATGCTCAAGTAGTTGCGGTCTAAGCTGTTTTTCGCACCACTGTTGATACCGTAGTACACTTGACCTGTGATGGCGGAAGGAACCTTTTGACCTGCGATTTCCTGGCGCACGATGTCCCAATCAACAGCCATGTCAAGCTTGCGAGCTTTTAGACCTGCCTTTGCTGCTTGCTCCAGAAAAATGCGGCTTGACAAATAGTAGTTAGTCTGTAGGATGTCGTCTGGTATTTGAGAAGGCTTGAGGATAGAACGCACTCGCGGGTAATAGACCCGATCAAGTTCTTCGTAGTTAATGGTGCGTGGAAAGACTTGATAGAAAAGTTCTTGAGTCGGCTGATAAGTCACCCCATTGTAGACAAGCGAACCGCCTCCAACGCCTGCTCCCCGATAGGCTCTTATATTATCTCCTCTCTTGACATCAAGCACGCCAGTATACACGTCAATGGGAACCTGGTCAAATACTACCGTAGTGGGACTCAGCCAGGTAGAACGACCATCCGGTTGCTGGTATGTGGAGAAAGTATCACCAGCGTCGGTGATTTGCCATCGTCGCCCCCGCTCCAGTACAATTGTTTCAATTCCTGCTTGACCAAGGCGCAATGATGCGACTGCTCCACCAAAACCGCTACCAATAACTATTGCCTCAACATAATCTTCCTTAGTACGAACAGCGGAAGCACGAACAGCAGACACACCCACACTCGCCGCAGCTGCAAGCGAACCCTGAAGGAATTGACGACGCTTCAGCACCCGAGACATACTTAATCTCCTACAATTTTCAAAAATAAATTTTTTTATGGCATGAAATTTAGATTACCTATTCAAATTAGGTATATTCAGTTTTTACACTCGTTACAATCAGTTGGTTGCCAAATTGCCAAGATTATGACGAAAAAGGTGTAGAATGCTAAAAAGCCAGTACTACATCTCCTTAGGATGTAATACTGGCTTTTTTCAACGAAAAGCAACTATTTTTCTAAACTTTCTGTATTCCTGGACGACCATTTTCAACTACAAATGAAGCACGGTTACTGATTGTGCCAGATTGGGTTGTCACGTTTGACAAGACTAGATAGTCTGTCTGCCAAGTTGCGGGAGTCAGCACACACCGGACATATCCTCGTTGACCGTTATAAAATTTAATGTGCGGATTGTCTGGTAAATACGCTTCAACTGTAGGACTTGAATCTGCCCCATCTCCACCGGTGCTAATTGAAGTACAAACAAATTCACTCCCAACTGTAGCAGATTCTGGTTTATTAAAGTCAGCTTTTAAATCCATTGCCCAGTTGGAATGCACATCGCCTGTCAAGACGACGGGATTGGAGGGTTTGCGTTGTTCTAAGAAACTCATTAGGCGATCGCGCGAAGCCAAATATCCATCCCACTTATCCATGCTGAAAGTTGCGCCTTCCCCTGGTGTCAAGTCTCTCTGAGCAACAATAACCTGCTGTGCCAGTATATTCCAACGAGCCGTAGAGCGATCTAGACCTTGGTATAGCCAATTTTCTTGACGTTTACCAGTAATCGTTGCATTGGGATCAAAATTTTCTGGACAACGTTCTTTAGTCCCATCTCCACAGGGTTGATCTGTGCGATATTGACGGGTATCTAGCACATGAAAGGTTGCCAAATTTCCGAAGGAAAGCCGACGGAAAATTTGCATATCTGGTCCTTCTGGCTTTGAGAAGGGTCGTAACGGCATATGCTCATAATAAGCCTGATAAGCAGCCGCCCGACGTTGTAAGAAGACTTGGGGGTCTTGATCCGGTTCATTATCGACTTCTGAGGTAGCATTGGCGTAGTTGTTTTCCACCTCGTGATCATCCCAAGTGACAATCCAGGGAAATGCTGCATGAGTTGCTTGCAGATTTGGATCGGTTTTGTAAAGGGCGTGACGGTTGCGATAATCGTCTAGAGTGAAAATTTCAGAGCTATTGTGCTGTCTGACACCATTTGACGCGATTCCTCCCTCATAGATATAGTCACCCGTATGCACTACCAAGCTTATATCTTCCTGCGCCAAGTATTTATATGCTGTGTAGTACCCCTGCTCGTAGTGCTGACAGGAGACAAATGCAAAGGCAAATTGACTCACGTCGCTACCTGGTTGAGGAGCTGTACGAGTGCGACCAATTGGACTTTCTTCTGTACCTGAAGTAAAGCGATACCAGTACCAGGTATTGGGTTTGAGCTTATTCACAACAACTCTAACTGAGTGAGCTAATTCTGGAATGGCAATTTCAGTGCCTTTTGCTACTACATTTTTTAGGTTGGGGTCAGTTGCCACTTCCCAGCGAATTGGCACATTAACAGATGGCATTCCGCCGCCTTGTAAAGGATTGGGAGCAAGACGAGTCCACAGTACCACGCTGGTTGGATAGGGTTCACCTGACGCTACACCCAGCGTGAAGGGATAACTGGGAAATGGGACTTGGGCGATGGCTCGTTGATTGAATTGGCTGGCGATCGCCAAACCAGACAATACCCCTGCCCCAAGAATTAAGTTCCGTCGCTTGATTCGGCTGTAGAGAAACCGCTCAAAATTCTGGTAGTCTACCATTGTTCTCCCCCTGACTAACTCACAAATGAACGCAGAGGAACAGGCAACACAAGCCAAGCAGGATGAGAATTGACAAACCACTAAACCAATATCTTAATCGCCGAACTCACACTTTGAATCACGTCAGGTTACATCAATCACTAAACCTTGTCATTCAATACCAGAGCTAGGCAACGCCTGTTATAGTTTTATGAAGTATGTCTATCCTTTTATTTAAAGAACACCAAAGTATTAAATTTTCCTGCTGCTGCAAAGTGTCAACTGTTGCTTTGCCGAATTTAACTTACCACTCAGACGTTAATTTCTAGCAAAGAAACAGTTAAAACAGGGAACAGTGAACAGGGAACAGGGAACAGGGAACAAGGAACAAGGGGTGGACGAGTCCGTTTCCTGCCTGGTAACTGATAACTGATAACTGTTTGATTCACGTTGTTGACTCTAAGGTTTCTAAAATAGAAAAACAACACTGAGGAATTGCAACAATGACTGCTGTTGTCCCTACCCCCTCTAAATGTGGTATTATTTACCCAAGCAGCGATAAAGAACCTGTGGCAGAAACATACGACCATCTTTACGCCATATTAACTACTCTAGAAGTTCTCAGACAGTATCTACTCAATCGTCAAGCTACAGTTCTAGCAAACCAATTCTTGTATTATGTGGAAGGTTTTCCAAAATTGCGCGTTGCTCCTGATGTGATGGTCATTTATGATGTAGAGCCAGGAGGACGAGACAATTATAAAATTTGGTCAGAAAAACAAGTACCAAAGGTGATTTTTGAAATCACATCAAAAAGTACTCAAGACGAAGATAAAAGTAGCAAGAAAAATCTGTACGAAGCATTAGAAGTACAGGAATATTGGTTATTCGACCCGAAGGGAGAGTGGATTTCACAAAAGTTGCAGGGATATCGACTAAAAGGAGATAGTTATGAGTCCATCACCGATAATCAAAGCGAACCTTTGCAACTACGTCTAGCAGTGGAAGAAAAAGTGATTGGTTTTTACCGTTTGGATAATGGACAGAAATTGTTGGTTCCTGATGAGTTAGCCCAGGCGCTCAAAGAGGAAACGCTGAAACGTCTGGAAGCAGAGAGACAAGCAGAACAAGAACGCCAACGCGCTGTCAAACTCGAATCCTTGTTAGCTCGTTATAAAGAGCGATTTGGGGAATTACCAGAAGAATAATCAAAGAAAAAATTCTGTATCTCTACTTCTCAACTACAACACACGAAAAATAAACGGATAGCGGTAGGGTAAATTAGGATCATCAAGAATGTGAAGAATAGCAAGAATTGGCATTATAAAACTCACAATTGTTAATACAGCCAGCAGTGGAATACCAATTGCTACAAGAACGAGTAATGCAAAAACAATTGCATAGATGTAGAGATTTATGTGGAAATTAAGCGATTCTTTGGCATTTGCTTTGACAACTGAGTCCTTGGTAGTCAACATAATTGCAATGGGTATGCCAACAGAGACAATTGTCGAGCTAAAAAAGATTGCTCCGTGACATATGGCTGATAAAAGCCTGCGTTGGTTCACCTGTTGCATATCATAGCCCCCTGTTATGTAGACGTGATGAATCGGGTCTAATCTTGACGATAAGTCAATTCTAATTTTCTTGTGCCACAGGTGTCATCTGCTGTCTTGTAGATTAGGGTGAGCAAGTACCCAGCCTACAACGGTTATAAAAAGTAGGAAAATTAGGATACAAACAAAAAATCACGAAATTTTTCTAAGAGTTCATTCAATCTTTAAAAATTACCCCTAGTAAGTACACGGCATATGTCGTTTAATTTATAGCAAGTAATGTTTCAGCAATTACACTCAAGAATTTTTCTTGTGTAAGGAGAAAAATTACTAAGTAACAAACTTAAGAGAGGAGTTTTCATAATGAAAATACAAAGCCTATTCACAAAGGCTTTCTGGTTGGCATTGGCTTGTATCACAGTCGTGGTTGTGAGTGTTTTCAAATTAAGCCCTAGTTTTGCTCGTTCGACGACAACGCCGCCAGCACAACTATCAACAGCGCAAGTGGCTGTAGCCCAATATGATTCACGTTTAGCAAAAGCTCCCTATGATTCACGTTCAGGAGAAAAGTCTCTCTATAAGAGGCTAGGAGGTTACAGCGCGATCGCCGCCGTCATCGACGATACTGCGCAAATCGTATTCAATGACCCACTGATTGGTAAATACTTTATTGGCTTGAGCACCAACTCAAAACAGCGGCTACGTCAGTTGCTGATAGATCAATTCACCCAAGCGGCTGGTGGTCCTGCTGTTTATACTGGGCGGAGTATGAAGCTTTCCCATAGTGGAATTGGTGGAGGTCTGACGAACGCTGAATATGATGCTTTTGTTAATGGAATAGCACAAGCCCTTGATAAAAACAACGTCAATCAACCAGAGAAGGACGAAGTACTGGCGTTTGCCAATAGTTTCAGAGACGAGATTGTCGAAAGATAATAAACGAGCGATAGTACACTCTTAGGCACTTACAAGCAATAAAAAATCCAGGCGTGTCCTACAGCTGGATTTTTATTTTTTGGATTTCCCTGATCCATTCTGTTTGGTTATCTTTGATGAGCATGGGAATCATCTTCCATGCTCAGGTGAACGGTTTACTAAGGCTACATTAACTTAGATGATGTTTGAGAAGTCTCATTTCATACTTTACTTGGCGACTAGAAGTCGCAGCAACGAGCGTCAAAACTTGCCTGCGCAGGTTCAAAATTATTGATTTTCTGTTAGTCCACGTAGGTGGTGAGACAGCGCTGCAGAAGATATCACTGATGGCGCAATAGGATTGGTGGGAGTCTCTAAGTTTAAAGCGATCCACGTCCCAGTATTATCTGGATTGAAACGAGCAACGTAGAGAGCTGCTTTCTTTGCCTCTGCCAACAGGAACAAAGGCGGTGTAGTCGCAGTTGTAGCCGAAATACTCTTCGGGGTTTGGAAAAACGCGATCGCGTAGCGCGTCCTACTGCTCAAAGTCGCGAAGCGACTTTGCCTCGAATCGGAGATTCGAGGAAGCCTGTTCTGAAAGAACAGGCTTAGCAGTATACGGACGATCGCCCCAACCAACAATAACGTACCGTTCATACTCTGGAGGTACAACGACATCATCAACGACGTTGTAGCTAACTAACTTCACATCAGGTGAAGCATCTAGAGTTTTTCCCTGTCCAATTTCTCTGGGTAAATAGTTCTTCTGTTGCTTGTAAATTGGCAGAGGATGTGGTAAACGTACAGGTGTAAAACTCAGAGGTGCAAATTTTGCTTCTCTTGCATCAACAGTACCACCTAAAACTTGATCTGCCAGTACAGCGCCAGCAGCGCCAGCAAAAAAGATAAGTACTTGTCTGCGACTCAACTTAGACATAAAATTTTCCTTTTCAGTGCAGTCTCCACTTCTTTAAGGAGTTGTCTTAAAAGACAAACCAATGACAAAAAAGCCCTCGTCGTTTCCAACCAAACCCTGGGCAATGATTTTATTTCCTTCGCCTAGACAATTAAAAAATAGTTGCTGTCAACAGGAAATTAGCTCTAAAAAGGCTTACAGCGGTTCCCATCCAACATGAGCATATATAATGTATGACGTGTAAGTTAAGAATAGGTAATATAATAGTTAATAGTCGTTTTTTTCTTATTTTTAATTAATAAAGTTAATAGTTATTTCTGATTGTTCCTAACTCCAATAATGTTATGAATTCACAGGCTGATTCATAACATTTTTGGCTAGTTTTATGCATGATGTCTTGCAACTATATGTATTACTTTGTATTAGCTTCAAAAGCGAAACTCGTATTTATCAACACTACATTCTTCTTAGGTATGTTATATTATCCATTGATCATTCGCTTGTTGTGTAGTATAATATAACACCAAAAAACGCAGGGTGCAATGAATAATGGCAAGACTAAGTTATTTTTGAGATTGTAATGATACATTATCAACAAAGAGTTATAGATGAATTACTATGTGTAAGTCGTTTTTGTTAAAGAAGTTAGGAACGTTAGTCCATGTCTCTAAAATCTAAGCAGGAAGTACGGTATCAACTAAAATACCTATTCACTCATGTGTTGGCATCTGTCCCACTGTTGCTTGCTTGTGCTGTCTTTTTAAGTGTGATTAGCTCCCAAAGCTCTACTCTGCTACTTTGCTTGATTCTGGGTACCATAGCAGTAGCACTTACTCAGCAAATAGGACAAACAATAGGTCTACCGAAACCTTGGCTCATATTACTGCAAACTCTCGTATTTTCAGCAATACTCAGTTTCTTTTGGATAGACTACTTTAGCGATCCAGCAGCAGCTCAATTTTTTGGAAAAGCAGAAACCTTTTTCAAAAACAATTTAACCCAAGGTTCACAACAAACCGGTGCAGGTGCTGCAGTGAGTTTGGTGTTTAATGTTTTAAGAGCACTTTACTTGCTTTACATCGCTGTTGCTTTGATTGGTGTGATTAACGCCGTTCGCAAAGACGAAGATTGGCAAGTCGTCGCCAGAACACCGTTGTTAGTTGTCATTGCTGTGACTGTTGCTGATGTGTTGACCAGCTTTATCGTTGGTAGTCAATGATTAAGTCAGGAATTTGTTATGACTGATGAGCGAGATAAAGAATTTCGACCTGTCAACCAAATTTTAGGAACCCAACCTTCCTTAGGACCAATTCCTGCTGACCAAATTTTTCCTTGGACGATTATAGCTCTCGTTTCCTACATGATTGTGAATGGCATCTTTGGAGGTGTCTTCTCAGATGAATGGCAAAAATGGTTGTGGACAGTCTTAATTGCTGGCTGGGGAATAGCTACTTGGTGGATACTAACAGGTGGTAGAAGTTGGCGATTTTTGAGCAAATTTATCGGTGTTCCGACCTGGACAAGAGGTACTGCTCGTTATAAAAGTTTTCTAGAATTCCACTATGAAAGAAAAAATCGGAAAACAAAGCGTAGGCATCGCAGGTCAAGAAAATAGACTAACACCTTTTGAAGATGCTTTGAATCTTGCCACCATGCTGCGTATTGCAGTTGATGGCAGAGATGTTGGTGCTTACATTTTGACCAAAGGGAGCCAAAGAGATAGATTTTGTTTTGTTTTTGGATTTGAATGCAGAGGCATTCATACCACTTTAAGAACAGAGCAAATAGATACAATTTGTAACAATATAGAAGCTGGTTTAAAAGACCTTCCACCAGAGGAAAGAGTCACTTTTCATTTGGGGTCTTTTTCTACAGATAAAAAACGGCAACAAGAACTTGCATCTCTTGTACAGAAAACCTCGTCGCCTAGTATACAGTACTTGCTCACCTCTGAAAGAGCCAGAACACAACAACTCACCCGCGCGGGTATCCGAAAACCAAAATTTCTGCGGGTGTATGTGACATATACTGTAGAACCAGATGCTTCGGCTGCTGATGACTGGATTGAGAAGTTTTTGGCAAGGGCTGAGTCTTGGTGGTTATCATTTAAAGGTGAAGCAGCAGAAAGGGAAAACCAAAAACTAGAAAGTCTGATTTCTAATGCTTATACTGAAGGATTTCGACGTTGGGAACAAATTTTATCTAATAAATGGGGTTTGGATATTAAAGCTTTGACTGCAAAAGATTTATGGCAGGAAGCTTGGCGACGATTTAATAGTACTGAACCGATAGATATTCCCCAATTATTGGTTTTAGATGAAAAGGGACTACACGAAGAAATTTATTCTGATTTATCTAGCTGCAAATTACTATTAGAAAATATCCATAGCACCACATTATTAATGGAGTCAGATGTACCTGTTGCTGACCGGAAATGGGTGAATCTAAAAAATCGCTATGTTGGCGTGATGACATTTCTAGAAAAACCAGGAGGATGGCAGAATAAAGCATCGCAACTGCGTTATTTATGGGAACTCGTTGCTAGGGATGCAATTGTAGATACAGAGATTTTTTGTGAGTTAACTGCAGCGAATCCTGCTATAGTCAAAACGACATTACAACGGGTGCTGAAGCAGTCGAATGTAACGTCAAAAGTTGCACAAGAAAAAGGGAATACGATTGATGTCGGCGCACAATTAAAATTGAGGAAGTCTGTGGCGGCGCAAGAACAAATTTATGAAGGTGCGTTGCCAATCTATACAGGAATTGCGATTCTCGTTCATCGCCAAAGCCCAGAAAAATTGGATGAGGCGTGCAGGTATATAGAAAACTGTTTTCAACGTCCGGCACAAGTGATTAGGGAAACGGAATATGCCTGGAAGATTTGGTTGCAGACTCTGCCAATTGTTTGGGAAATGTTGTTAGCCAAACCCTTTAACCGTCGTCAATTGTATCTCACGAATGAAGTGTGGGGATTGATACCATTGGTGACAACAAGGGCGGGCGATCGCAAAGGCTTTGAATTAATTGCTGACGAAGGCGGAACACCACTTCATCTAGATTTATTTAACCAGCACAAAAATTTAGCGTTGTTTGCGACAACTCGCGCGGGGAAATCAGTTTTGGTGTCAGGAATTTTAACCCAGGCTTTGGCACATAATATGCCTGTCGTAGCCTTGGACTTTCCGAAACCAGATGGTACCTCTACCTTTACCGACTATACAGAATTTGTTGGAGAGAAAGGAGCTTATTTTGATATTTCCAAACAATCCAATAATTTGTTTGAACAGCCAGACTTGCGATTTTTGAGTGAAGAAGAACAACGAGAACGCTTTCAAGACTACGCCGCGTTTCTTGAGTCGGCGTTGATGACGATGGTGCTGGGTTCATCTACTGGGAATCAATTGCTGGCGCAAACGGTGCGATCGCTTCTCAACTTAGCCCTAAACACCTTCTTCGCCGACGAAGGAATTCAAAAGCGATACTATGCAGCGATATTGGAAGGATTTGGTACTGAAGCTTGGCAAAAAACTCCAACTTTGAGGGACTTTATCATCTTCTGTTCGCGGGAACATCTTAACCTGCATGGTATAGGTGGCAGAATTGATGATGCACTCGAAGTTATCAATCTCCGTTTGCGCTTCTGGGTGGAAAGTCGAGTCGGACAAGCTGTTTCTGCACCTTCGAGTTTTCCAACTGATGCTCAACTTTTAGTTTTTGCATTGAGAAACTTATCAGATAACGAAGATGCAGCATTGCTGTCTTTAAGTGCGTATTCAGCAGCACTGCGACGTGCTTTGAGTAGTCCCGCCTCGATATTCTTTATCGATGAAGCACCAATTCTGTTTGAATTCGACCAAATTTCTGATTTGGTAGGTAGACTTTGCGCGAACGGAGCAAAAGCAGGGGTTAGAGTTATTTTATCAGGACAAGACCCTGACACAATCGCCAAATCTAAAGCTGCTTCCAAGATACTGCAAAACTTATCAACAAGATTAATTGGTCGCATTCAACCCGTTGCGGTTGATAGTTTCGTACAGATTTTAAAATATCCTCGCGAAATTATTGCTCGCAATGCGTCAGAAGGTTTTTTCCCTCGTAAAGAAGACATTTATAGTCAGTGGCTGCTTGATGATAATGGCGTCTATACTTACTGTCGTTATTATCCAGGGTTTGAACAGTTAGCAGTCGTGGCGAATAATCCTGATGAACAAGCTGCACGTAATCAAGCAATGCAACGATATGGAGATAAATTTGAGGCGGTTTCTCATTTTGCGCGTCAATTGATCGGATCAATTCGTGGTTATTGAGGTGAGGGGGTAGAATTTAAAATAATTTTAGACAAAGGAATAATGTAACTGAAATCTTATACCATTCTCAAGAACGCAACCTCGCCCGCCCAGAACTGAAGTTCACAGGCTTTTAGCCCAAGTCCACTCAAGTGGACTGAATACTTTGGTGAATCAGCATTTAGTCCTCTTAAGAGGACTTTGACTATAAGCCTAGGGTTTCTAACCCTAGGCGGTTGTTGGAACTGGTGCAAGATCTCAGTTTTAACAGACGAGCGTCTACAGAATAACAAAAATATACTTCTCAAACATCCTCCAAAGCAATCGCAAGTCATTAAACCTAACCTGATATTATGCTCAAAATTGGCAAATCTCAAATCATCATGACTTCTTTTTTTGCTGTGGCATTTTTAGGAACCTTACCAGCCATAGCAGAATTGGGAACTGTTTGGACTGATTTTCAATTGTACACAACTGATTTTAGAAATTATATTACAAACAATATTTCTGAGACTTTAAACCCTGTTGAATTGCAGACACAATCAGCAATCACAAGTTCATCAGGTGATCTCAATCTTCCTAATCCTAATTATGCTAGTCAGTATACTCGTGACCAGATTACTCAGTACTCAATTTCGGATAAGTTTGAGAATAATCCAGCAGTATATGGTAAACAAGTGAGTAGTGAAATTAATCGATATATTACCCGTAGTGCAGTTGAAGGTGTTTTTGGGAGAGATGGACAAACTCGTTTAAAAGGTAAATTACAGAATACTGAGCAAGCTGTTAATAAGAGCAATAGAGCTGCTAATACAGCTCAGCAGAAGTACTCGGAAATACAAAGCCAAAGCCAAAGCCAAGGAGCAATGTGCTCGACACCTGGTGTTGGCAATAACAATTTAGCAAATGTATGCGATCAAGCGCAATTCCTGATGATGCAGGGGTTAGTAGAGTTAGAATTACAAAACATCAATATTCAAAGAGAACAAACCAAGATCACAGGAGAAACCCTAGGAAATACAATCCAATTGCGTAATGACATCCAATATTCCAACTTGAATTTAGCAGATATCTCCCAGCAAATGAATGAGGTGAATCGTGCTAGAAGAGTGGGTACATCAGCCGAAGTCGCACGACTTTTGCGAGTCACTTCTCAAACTGATTTGTTTAGGAAAAGCAGTAACCCTCTTCCTTTACAAACGAATCCTCCTTCCTCAGAAAATAATCCTTCTCCTACAGAAACGAATCCTCCTTCCTCAGAGAATATCCCTTCTCCCTTGGAAACACCATAGGAGGAATCAAGATAAAGTGATGGTAAGATGTGGCTTTCTAATTTCTCATTCTCGTTCCCATGCTCTGCGTGGGAACGCATTCTCAAAGGCTCTGCCTTTTGTGTTGAGGCAGAGCCTCCATTGTAGCATTCCCTGGCTGAGCCAGGGAACGAGGAAGAAAGCTGAGCGAGGGAACGAGGAAGAAAGCTGAGCGAGGGAACGAAGAAGAAAAATGTGGATTTATAATGTAAAAATTTTTTTGGCTCAACTTCAACTTGACACCAGTAATGTTTTGACAAATGGTGTCGTGACTGCACAAAGTATTGCTGAAGGTTGGGATAAGCAGTGGATTGATTTATTACAAAATAACACAAACAATAACTTATATGGAGCGCTGACAAACCTGGGTATTTTCTTTGCAGTCGGAACTTTACTTTTTTTCATGGCACAGTGGATAAAAGATGTGCTGGATAATGAATATTCTCGTCCCTTATCTGCTTTGATTTGGCCCTTCATAGTCGTATTGTTGTTAGCTAATCCGGGCAATGGAACTGCACTCTCTAATTTGACACTGGGATTAAGAGATTTTCTCAACACAATCAATCAGCAAGTTGTAGAAGCCGCCGATGTCAATCAAACTTATCAGCAAGCACTGAATATGAGTGTTGGTGAAGAAGTTGTTGGTGGTTTATTGCGTCCTTGTCAGTCTCTCACAGGTCAACAACAAACTAATTGTTTCATTAAAGCAAAAGAAAAAATAGATGTCCTCTTGGGACAGTACAGAAATACATACGGTATCCAACCTTGGATAGACAGACTTGAAATTAAAGTTAATCAGATAGTGATCAGCACTGGTAATGTCTCAGAATTTGGTTTTAACTCTCTGGTGGGTTCCACAACTCAAACGATTATCAAAAATCTTTTAGTTTCCTTACAGTCTGCTTTTCAAAACTTAATAGAAGTGACGATGTTACTCATAGCAGCTTTAGGACCCCTAGCAGTAGGAGGGTCTTTGCTACCTGTGGCGGGTAAACCTATTTTCGCATGGCTCACGGGATTATTTTCTATTGGTATTGCCAAGATTTCTTTCAATATTATTGCTGTGATATCCGCTGCAGTGATTGTGAATGGTCCAGCGCAAAATCTCGATGCAGATCCAGACTTGATGTGGTTTATGATTCTGTTAGGAGTTCTGGCACCAATTATATCTTTAGGTTTGGCTGCTGCTGGGGGATTTGCCGTTTTCAACGCCATCAGCAACACTTCTGTGTGGATACAGCAAAGAGTTTAGAAAAATTAGGAGTCTAAAATATAAGAGGGAACGCTTAACAGGGAACAGCTAGTTAGTAGGTTGGGTTGAGGAACGAAACCCAACGGTTATCTTGGGTTGTGTTGGGTTGCGCTTTGCTTAACCCAACCTACAATTATTCTAATATCTTGCACCACTTGCAAGACTCGCCCGCCAAGGGTTAAAAACCCCTGGCTAATAGCAAAAGTCCTCTTAAGAGGACTCAATACTAACCAGTCAGAATATTAGTCCACTTGAGTGGACTTGAATTATTAGCCCGGAAATTCATTTCCGGGTGGACTATGAGGCTAGAAGAATGAAATAACCCTGAGGTGAATGGCATTATGACCAAGTTATTACAAGAAAAAAAGTCCTCTGTCAATCTTTTAACGCTCTTTACTATTTTTACCTTCAGTCTACATTTCTTGGCAGCCATTTTCTTATTATTTGAAGGTTTACGTATCTACGGTCTCATTCATAAAAAACCTCTCACTTTTGTCCAACTTGTTGATGGTAAGAGAGTCTCTCAAATTGACACTCTTGAACGAGAACCAGAAGTCATTCGCCAATTTGTTGCTAAAACAATGGCTGCTATGTTCAACTGGTCTGGAACACTCCCACCAGCCAGCGTTGAAGACGCAACTAACCCTAAACCTGATCCAGGGATACCTATTAATACTCTACAAAATTTGACGAAAAAAGTTTCTACTAGTAGTTGGGTAGGGAGTTTCGCACTTTCAGAAGATTTTCGCCAAGGTTTTTTGGCACAAATTGCGGAGATGACACCGCCAGAGATTTTTTCTAAAAACAATAACCAAGCGTTGACAGGACAGTTAGTTATCCAACGAGTTTATCCTCCTGAAAAAATCGCGCCTGGTCGATGGCGCGTTGGTATGGTTGCTAATATTGTGCAGATTAGACGTAGTGACAATAAAAAGCTATTAATTCCTTTTAATAAGGATTTTTTCGTACGTTCAGTAGATTCTTTTGGACATCCCCTATCGAACAGTCTGACTCCATTGCAGAAAGCTGTCTATAGTGTCCGCGCGCAAAACTTAGAAATTTACGAAGTGAGTGATTTCTGTCTCACAAATGGCTATGATTCTTCGCCAAAAAGTCAGTCGCAACGCTGTGGAGATATTCCTAATTCTGGTAGCTTTACACGATAGGTAGAAAAAGCTCATGCTATTTAACCAAAAAAAGAATAATACTAGTATTCTTCCTGTTTTCGTTGTCGCAACCTTTGTGTTGAATGTGTTAACTATATTATTGCTGATGTATCACCAGTCTATGCTCAAAAGGCTGAGTGGTCAATTACCACAAAGTTTAGTGCAACTTGTTGATGGTCGTGCCATAACAATAGATTCCCAAGAAAATTTAGAACGCAATCCAGAAACGATTCGGCGTTTTGTTGGTGAAACAATGACCATGATGTTTACTTGGTCAGACAAACAACCACAGCAAATAGTTTGGCAAGCAACTTCCGAACTTTTATCTGGTGATGTGAGGCGAAAATTTGAGGTGGAAACGACACAGGGAATTCCTAAAGGTGTGTTAGCCAATCCCGGAGGAAATGCAGAAAGCTTATTGTTAATCCGCAGAATCTCTCAACCCGAAAAAATAGCTGATGGTCAATGGCAAGTAGAAATCGTGGCCAATCGCTTGATTTTCGCAGGTTATAATAACAAAATGGGGGAAGCAATACCTTTTAATAAAAAAATATTGATTCGGGCGTTAGAGACACAAGCAATTTCTATCCCAAATGTAGAAAATCCTTTATACTCAGCAATATACCGCCTTAATGAAGCGAGGTTAGAAATTGCGAATATTTGTGACATTAAACAAAAAAAATGCCCCTAGCTAAAGGAAAGACACTCATGAACAACCTACCAAACTCTCATAATTCAAATAATTCTAACAATCATAACAATCATTCTAATAATAACAATCATAACAATCATAATAATTCACACTCCTCATCTAACAATCATCATTCGCATGAAGTACAACCATCAGATTGGCATCAACGGATGGCAAATTTAGTTGGTTTAGAAGAACAAATTCCCCCATCTCGTCCAGAAAGCAGTCTTTCAGAGACTTCTAGTGCTAATCCTGACGAAGCACCTCCTTCTCATCCATCCTCACAGAAAACAAAACAAGCATTGTCATCTAACCCTTTTGCCAAGGTAGGTGTGGTGGGTGCTGCTACCCTGAGTGTGGCTTTGGTAGCAGGTGCGTTTCTGACTCAACTTATGAGTGGAACAAATAAACAAGCGCCGAAGAATTTTCCACAGATAACTCGTAACGAGAATGAATCGAATAAAATAGAGCAATTAAAACCAGAAGAAGAAATTGAGATTTTAAAAACCAAACTAGCATTAGCTGAACAAGCAAAAGCTGTGAAATTAGCACAGCTTCAGTTAAAAAGTGTCAGACCGACAACTCAGCCAAAACCAACTCCAGCACAACCAAGAATTAAACCACAAACTGTCACGCGGGTGGTAGTTCAAAGAGTACCCACACCAGCACAGACTGTTTACGTACCTCGTGTTGTTGAACGAATTGTCAGAGTTCCTCAACGTGTTGTAGTGCAGCAGCCAAAACCAATTTCTCCTGTGCCTCCTCAACCTACTGTGCGTCCTGTGCCTCCTCAACCTACTGTGCCTCCTCAGCAGACTCCTCAACCAACAGCTAAACCTTCAATATCTCCATCCTTTGAGTTATCAATCCCAGGATTAAATCCATCGGAGTTAGCACAAATTCCCTTCGCTTTATCAATACCCACTCCCACTCCCACTCCAACTCCAACAGCCACTCCTACTCCCACTCCAACACCAAGTTTACCAAGAGTCGCAAATTCCCCTCCATCTACTTTGGGTTCTGAATTAAATTCCAGGAATAGAGACAACGCACAAATCTTACCTGTTCCAAATAGGAGAAATACAGCAGCGAATCCTCAACAGACACCAGCAGAAGCAACAACAAACGAAACAACTCAGTATACTGGTAAATCTGTTGCAGTAGGAACTAATGCCAAAGCTGTGTTAGCAACTGCTGTTTTTGGAGAAGCAAATAGGATCGGGAGTAATAATAGTAATAGTAATAGCAATAACAATAACAATAATAATAAGAATGACAGTCAATTTGTTGTGCGTCTGCGGGAACCATTGAAGTCTGTAGATGGGGCGATCGCACTACCTGCAAATACCGAATTATTAGCTCAACTTGACCAAGTTTCTGAAACCGGAGCGTTAAACCTAACAGTCGTTTCAGTTGTTTCTCAAAATAAAAGTAATCTCACAGAAACTCGCCTACGTCAAAGTGCAATGAAAGTTCGCGCACCTGGCGGAAGACCTTTACTTGCTAAGAAATATCCTGACAAATCTGGAAAGATCTCAGCTATGGACACATTCATCTTCGGCTTGGGGGGGGCTGGTCAAATAGGAAGGACAATTAACCTTCCTGAGACAAAAACTAGAAATACATGTGATGGTCTTAATGACGCGCAGCGTAGTGTTCAGCAATATTGTGGCTATTTTAGCGAAACCAAACAACCAAGAAACATCGCTGGTGCAGTTTTAGAAGGCGGTATGAATGCCCTTGTACCCCAACTGAACCAGCGTAACCAACAAGCAATCAACGAGATGATTACAAAAAGTAACATTTGGTATTTGCCAGCGGGTACAGAGGTTGAAGTGGTTGCTAATCAAATAACGCGGTTTTAGGTTGTTGCTTACTTGTTGTCAATTGACTTAGATACTTAAGTATACGATTTAGGTTGTATATTTCATATCATGTTCGGCGAATGAGTTATGATTTCCACGTTGACTGCACCCCACCCCGGTAAAGCTGCGCTTTACCTCCCCTCCCCGCAAGCGGGGAGGGGATTAAGGGG
>NZ_QMEB01000141.1 GCF_012912135.1 Brasilonema bromeliae SPC951
CTGATAACTGATAACTGATAACTGGTAACTGATAACTGATAACTGATAACTGGTAACTGGCAACTGCTATAATTCTGAAAAATCACGTCAACGACCTACACCAGTTTTAAACAGACTGACTGATGCTTGTAATTGCTGCGCTACTTCTACAGTTTGTTGTAAAGACGTTGACACAACACCAGATGAATTAGCAGTGCGTTCTGAAGTTTTGGTAATTTCCTTCATAAAAAGAGCAACAGCCTGCGAAGTGTCAGCTTGAGACACTGTTGTTTGAGAAATTGATTGAACTAAGTCGTCAATTTGATGAGATACTTTTACAATCGTCTCCATGCTTTGCTTAACGTCTTTGACTAGCTCAGCGCTTTCTACCACCTGAGTCGTTCCTTGTTCTATCGCCTGGATAACTGCATTAGTTTCAAATTGGATATTTTCTGCAATTTGTTCAATTTCTTGAGTTGCTTCGGCTGACTGTATTGCTAAGCGACCAACTTCGTGAGCCATAACAATAAAGCCCTGATATTGTTCACCTGCACGCGTCGCTTCAAGACCAGCATTGATAGCGAGTAAATTGGTTTGTAATGCAATTTCGTTAATCAAAGTCACAACTTTAGAAATTTCTTGGGATGACTCGCCAAAATGTTTTATCCTTTTGGCTGTTTCAGTAATTGTTTTTTCCAAATTAAAGATGCTAGATGCGGTATGCTCCATTGCTTCACCTGCACTCAAAGCAGTATTGGCAGATGTACGAGCCACTTGTGCTGCTTGAGAAGCGTTATTAGCGACTTCTTGAATGGAGATATTCATTTGATTTACCAACTCAAGGGTGCAGCTAATTTCTTCAGCCTGTTGGAGTGCTTCATCTGCTAAATGACGAATCGCATCAGAGTTTTCCCCCACAGAAACATTGACCTGTATAGCCGCTTGTTTCACTTGAAGGACTAATTGTTGCAAGCTTTCGATAATGGTATTGAAAAAGTTGGCTACTATTCCAATTTCACCAGTTGTCATTTGAGCTCGAACTCTCAGGTCACCTTTGGCTACCTCTTTAACGTCATCAGTAAGTTCCATAAGCTGACGTTGGAGGAATTCTTTGCTGTGCCTCAATTCTTCCTCCGCCTGCTTGCGTGAGGTAATGTCAGTTTGCACCCCAATAAAATTTATCACTTGTCCCGTGACGTCTCGTGCTGGAGCAATACTTAATTCACACCAGAATGGGGTACCGTCCTTACGGTAATTCTTAATCACAACATGACATTCTTGCTCTTGTCGCAATGCGTTGCGTAATTGTTCAATAGTCTGTGGATTAGTGTCAGATCCTTGCAAAAATCGGCAGTTGCGTCCCAGAACTTCTTGTGGTGAATATCCGGTGATGGTTTCAAATGCCGGATTGCAAAAGATGATAGGATTATCTTCCTGATGGGGGTCTGTTATAACAATGGCATTGCTAGCAGCGGCGATCGCACGGTCACGTACCCGCAGCACTTCCTGTGCAGCATTGAGTTCATGCAAAAGATTTGCTTGTTCTAAAGCAAGGCTTACTTGAATGGCTAATTGCCCAAATAAATCAATTTCTAACTGCTGCCAATTCCGAGATTCAGAACATTGGTGAGCACACAATAAACCCAAAAGCCGATGCCCACTTAACAGAGGTGCAACCAAAATCGCCTTGATTTGAAAGCGTTCAAGAATTTCTCGGTAAGAGTCTGTAAAATTTCCCTCAGAAATGTTGTTTATGGCTCGGACTTGACCATCTTTATACTTTTGTTTGTACATTTCAATGTCATCTTTGCCAAACGGAGCAAAGACAGTTCTTCCTAAAGTTTTTATCCAACCCTTTGCTACTGACTCAGCAATGATGGTACCACCCCAGTCAGCATTGAAGCGATAGATAATAACGCGGTCTGTGTTCAGTGCTTTGCTGATTTCACAGACCGCTGTGTTAAGGACATCCTCTAACTTGAGAGAACGCCAAATACGCAAGGTAATGTCCATGAATAGCTGCGAACGTTGAGCTTCTTGCTGTTCGAGTAATAGTGTTTGGGAAACCATTCGCCGTTCCACAAAGGAAGTTAGCAGTGTGAAACTTAGGATAATGAGAGTACTAACGCCAATACTTACAGCTAACGCAGGGAGGGATACTTGCATGGTTGCGACTGTCCCAGTCACTCTGGTTGGTTTAAAACAGGCAGCTGCCATCCCTGTGTAATGCATCCCGGAAATTGCAATTGCCATGACGAACGCACTCAAAATCTTGCGTCGCCTACCACTTTTCCCCGTTTGCAAACGCAGTTGGAAAGCAATCCACAGCGCGATCATCGATGCACCGATGGCGATCGCCACAGAAAGCATAAACAGTAGTGGATCATACCGAGTCGCTGCTTCCATCCGCATTGCTGCCATGCCAATGTAGTGCATAGACGCAATACCAATGCCCATTAACACACCACCAGCCTGGAATTGCTGCGTATTTAAGACTGGGCGACTGGCAAGGAAAAGCGCACCTCCAGAGGCAACAATCGCAGGTAGCACAGAAAGCACCACAGTCAACGCGTCATAGCCCATCGATATTGGTAAACTGAGGGCAAGCATGGCAACAAAGTGCATTGACCAGATACCAATTCCCATGACAACTGCAGCGCCAATTAACCAAGCTAGTCTTGCTTTTGCTTTCGCTACTGTTATTTGCCCAGCCAAATCAACAGCAGTGTACGAAGCAAGGACAGCTATGACAATTGAAAGGGCAACAAGAAATGGATTGTAAGTACTACTCATCGCCACATCTGCCTGCAACATCTTGTTAACCTCACTTTGGCTCTTTGTAAAATAGCAAACAAAACATGAGTATTGTTATCACTTTCATCAAGTGCAGCACACTCATGAATTGGAAAAATTTTGACCACTAAGTTCGGTAGATGCAATCACTCTTTTGAAAATAGCAGATGCAAATAGTATCTGTCTCGCTTGTGAGACACTACTACGAGTTTTCCACTACAGTAATGTTTATTTTATAATTTTATTTTTAATAAGAAAATATTAAACCTGATTTAACTGTCAAATAATGGTCGTTGTTATTACAACATACAACTTGAAAGAATTTCTGTCTATAGTAGTGTTTATAACCAGCCAATAGCTGCTTGCTTTCTAAAAGTCATTTACACCTGATGATTTACCAACTTTTGAATAACAATTTCAATCCGACGGTTCCTTTGTCGTCCTGCGGGATTATCCGAACTATCAGATTTTTGATTTGGTGCTATAGGTTGGGCTTCTCCATAACCCTCTTTTGATATCAAAGAAATGTCTATGCCACCTTTTTCACTCAGCCACTTTTGCACTGCTGCTACCCATTGCTCTGACAATTTTAGGTTATCATCTTTAGACCCCTTAGAGTCAGTATGTCCTAAAATTTGTAACCAAGTGTGAGGATAATGATTATTGATTGCCTGACTGACTTGACGCAACATTTTCTCTGCATCTGGGCGAATCGTATCTTTATTAGAATCAAATAAGATATCTGCTGGCAGGGTGATAATAGTTAAGTACTGATTTTCCTGAACTATAATTTGCTCAGATATAATCTCAGGTAAGTTGACTTCCGGATATGTATCCTTAGAAAACTGAACAATGGGAGTTTGGATTTTTGAGAACTCTAGTGCAAGTAATTGTGCTTTTAAAAACTCTGTTTGAGGGGATTCAGTTTTTGCGGTAGCACAATACACAAAATTGTTAGCGACGATTGTCAGGGCAATAGGCGCTAGGTAAGTGGTGAAACGGAAGGAATGCATTTGTTCTTTTCATAATTTTACCATTTTGGGAAAGCATACGTCAAATAAAAAACAAATGCTTCTTTCTTAAGTTATAGGCGCTTTTTGTTACTAAGGATACTTTTTATTCTGGAAGAAATAATAACGAATTACGAATGATTTCTCAGATTAGTACCACAAACTTTGCAGAATTTAGCATCTGTATCATGGAATGATAAACCACAGCCAGAACAAATTGTTTCTACTTGATTCGCAGTTTTGACTAATCGCTTGATCAAATCACCTACTTGCCAAGGAATGAGAGCAATACCTGTTAAAATCATTAATACTGTCAGCAAACGACCTAGTTCAGAAATTGGAGTGACATCGCCAAAACCAACAGTGGTCATAGTAACTATAGAAAAATAAAAAGCATCCAAAAAAGTCGCAAAATTTTCTGAGTTAACAGGATGCTCTACTTGATAAATTAAACCTGAGTAGATAAAAATAATCGCAAATAACGTAAATAAGATTCGTGTAGAAACTAAACTGTCTTCTGTGCTGACACCCCAGAAAAATTTATTATCTATAAACCGAATTAAACGTAAAATTCTGAACCATCGTAATAGTCGAACAAAGCTGATATCAACGCCACCTAGAAAATAGGGTACAATTGCTATTAAGTCAATCAAAGAATAAAAACTAAAAATATACTTAATCTTATTTTCCTCACTCCAAACACGGAGTAAATACTCAATCGAAAAAATAAGTAGTACTACCGTATCTATTGAATCTAAAAAGTTTCGTAAATTATCAGATAGATTATAGGTTTGTGCAACAAAAATAACTGATGATAGTAAAACCAGACCAGCAATAGTTAAATTCACAAATTTACCTATTGGTGTCTCTAAGTCTTTCAAGTAAAAAGCTGTTTTTTCTCTGCTAAGTAACATAATTTCCAGAAGTCCCGTCGAACAAATTCAGCAAGAGGAAGAATCTACAATTGATTGTGAATCTAAAGACTAGCTTAGCAATAGAAAAAGTTTTATTCAGGTCTGTTGACTTTTGAACGCGTTACCGTAGGATATGCTATATTCTGGAAAATTCTAATTTTAGACTCCCAAGGTAATTATGAATCAAGAAGATTTTATGCGTTTGGCGTTGGAAGAAGCAAAGAAAGGAGACGCCCCATATGGTGCTGTGATTGTCAAAGATAACCAAGTGGTTGCCCAAGCTTATAATACTGTGAAGCGAGACAATGACCCTTCTGCTCATGCAGAAATTAATGTGATTCGCAGTTTAACCACTCAACTACAAAACCCTTCTTTAGAAGGTTATACGATATATACTACTGGTGAACCTTGTCCGATGTGTGCATCTGCTTGCGTTTGGACTGGTTTATCAGAAATTATATACGGTGCTTCTATTGAAGATTTAATATCAGTGAATCAATCTCAAATTAACATATCATCTGAAGAGGTGATTGTTAAGAGTTTTAGAAAAATCAAAGTCACAAGAGGTGTTTTAAGAGAAGAGTGTATCAAATTATTTCATAAAAAATCAACTTTTAACTAGGGTCATTGAAATAGGGTAAAAAAGAATTCGCAAAAATTGCAGCTTGGGTGCGATCGCGCAAATCTAAACGATTCAAGATATTTGTGACATGATTCTTCACTGTCCCTTCAGAAATATAAAGTTGTTGTGCAATTTCTCGGTTACTAGCACCTGTAGCAATCAATCGCAAAACTTCTTTTTCTCTAGGAGTTAATTCACCTAAGCTCTCTGGTGGGGATGGTGATTTGGTTGGTGTTACACTAGAAAATTGGCTGAAAAGTTTTTTAACTATCCCTGGTCCTAATTGAGTATATCCTTTGTTAACAGCACGAATAGCAACAGCCAACTCTTCTGAAGGTGTATCTTTTAGTAAATAACCCATTGCTCCATTTTGTAAAGCTGTTTTTACATACTCATCATCATCAAAAGTTGTCAGTACTAAAACTTTAGTTTTGGGAAAACGCTTTTGAATTTCCCGAGTTGCTGCAACACCGTCCATAATAGGCATTCTAATATCCATGAGTACGACATCTGGATAGAATTCTTCAATAAAATGAATTGCAATTTCTCCATTTTCTGCCTCTCCGACGATTTCTAAATCTTGTTCTAATTCCAATAATGCTTTTAATCCTTGACGAATTAAACTTTGATCATCTACAAGTAGAACTTTAATCAGATTAGTCATTAGTTATTGATTGTCAGTAAGAAAATTAATTTGTGGTAACTTTAGATAAGGGAATATAAGCTGTCATTGTGCAACCAGAACCAGGAGCACTATTCATATCAAAATGACCATTCAGTGCCAAAGTGCGATCGCGCATACTTTGAAGTCCAAAACCAGTGGTATTTTGTGTTAAATCAAATCCTATGCCATTGTCCTCAACCTTCAACTGCAAACTAGTTTTTGTTGTGGTTATTTCTAGTTTAACTTCTGTAGCTTGTGCATACTTACAGATATTTGTGAATGATTCTTGGACAATGCGGTAAACAGCTGTGCTAACTTCAACTGGAATCGGGTGAGATAAGTCAATTTGACAAATTGGTGTGACACCAGTTGAACGTTGAACATTTTCTGCGAGTCCGGCGATCGCCTGTTCCAAAGATTGCTCTTGCAAAGGATGAGAACGCATCGCAGACACTGATTGACGCACATCTTGTAATGCTTTAGAACCTAACTCTTTTGCCCTTCCTAAAAAAGTTTGTGCTTTTGTTGGATTAGAATTCCAAAGCTTCAACCCAGTTTCTAATTGTAAATTCAAAGCTGTGAGAGAGTGTCCTAAGGAATCATGTATTTCACGAGCAATGCGATTGCGTTCTTCAAGAGTGGCTTGATTTTCAATTCGCAAAGCATATTGACGCAGTTTTTCATTAGCCATCGCTAGTTTATCTCGACTTTGTCGCTCAGATAAAACTGCATTCATTAATAGTAAAACAAACAATAAAGCTAAGATAAAAACTATAGCAAAGTTTAAATTAAAAAACCAAAAACGCTCTTGTGCTAATAGTGAAAGTGGCATCCGTTCAAAACGACGCCTTAGTGTTAGCAAAAATAAAAGAAATGATAAACCTGTGACGACTAAGCGACCTGGTAACTGAAAAATTAAACAACTGCGAGTTACTAAAATCAGGTCAATAAAAGGAAATACTCTATCACCTTTACCTCCAAAAAGTCCAACTAATACAATTATAAATATTTCCAGGGTGGTGTAAAGGACTTTACTTATATGGTTACGAGTTGGTAACCTCAAACCCATTAACCCAAAAAGCACCAGACTACAAATTGTCAGTTCAGTCAAGCCAGTTTGAACTCGATATCGGTGAGATGGTAGAGCTGCTGTAAAAGCAGTAAACGCCAGCAATATCCACTCCAAATATAGTAGAAACCGAAAAGGATGATTGTGAAATTGAATCGAACGGCTCACAAAAATACACTCAAGCTCAACTAGTTTTTATAGTAAAACTATAAATCAACACTGTTCCGTTAAGGTTTTTTGATGAAAAATTTAGGTTTGTAGAAATGCGAAGTTATACCAAATTCTCAAACCTAAATTTTTGAGTATTAATTAATACTAGCGAAAAGTGCAAAAAACATAAAACTATGTACAAGCGAAGAGCTACAGTTCATTCTGCATTATGACTTTTCTTAAGTATTGAAAGCTTGATACACATACATTTTCTGTAGTTACGGTGATATTTTTAGGACACAATGCTTCATGATTTTTTGATGAATTTACTGATTGTAGACCATGACTAAAGTCATGGTCTATTCATGACTTTTTCCTCATGTGATTCTCAAAATTGAACTCTTATCATAGTTGTATCAACTAGGAGAAAAACGAAACAGACTTAAATGAAGCTTAAGAACTTATCACTCATTTGTGGAGCGATCGCCCTCAGTTTAACAACAGCCTCCTTCGCCGTTAAAGCAGAAGCAAACTCCTCTTTGCCCTTAGTTGTTGCACAATCTCAGGAAAAAGAAGGATCATTTCAACGTTTAGGACTAACGAGTGACCAAAAAGCCAAAATAAAAGAAATCCGTACAAATACCCGCACTGAAGTTGATAAAATTCTCACCGAACAACAACGAGAACAGTTAAAAACCGCTAGGCAAAACCGCCAGGGAAAAGGTGGGTTTGCAGCTTTAAATCTTTCTGATGACCAGAAAAACCAACTAAAACAAGTGATGCAGTCACAGAAAACACAAATTGAAGCCGTTCTAACCCCAGAGCAAAAGCAGCAACTCCAAAAATACCGCCAGGAAAAGGGTGCTCGTCGTCAGCAACCCAATATGTAGTTTATCACTGGTGTTGTTGATCACAGCTATGTGAGTTTGCACTAGCTCGGTAGTCTAAAAATTAAGTCCTATTGAGATCCCCGACTCCTTTAAAAGTTGTCGGGGATCTGATTTTTTCAAGAGTCTCGCCTGCTTAAGATTTAAAATTAAGTAGGTGGTTTGAATTAAATATAAAATGTAGTGCCAAGAGTTGCGCGTTGCGGTGAATCCAGCGCTGCAGGAGGGTCTCCCGACCTAAGCGACTGGTGAACCCGGAGGGAGCCAGTACTGCAGAAGGGTTTCCCTCTGTAGGTATCTGGCGTCGGGTTAAGCGCGTTGTAGCGACTTCGGGGCAGGACAGCCCGCGTTGGTAATAAAGTAGGGAGCATCTTGCTCCCACTACCGCTATCTGCGAATTAATTACGCCTACCTACTTAGACTGATAATCTCGCGTGAAAACACAAAGACGCTATATTTTCGAGTGAAGTTGCTTAACAGTTTTCTATCATAGGTATAGAAGCCCCACTAAGTTCTTACTTGGCAAGCTTCCATAATGCAACACTCATAAAAAAAAGCTTTGAACACAAGAAAGATGATAATGGTATTTTCGATAAATAAGCTGTCCTCTAAGTTGTTCAGTAAAGTCTCAACTGTAGAGGTAGGTGAAATATCTAGGGCTAATTGTGTTGTGCCGCGTCCTGTAACCAGATATTCTACATATCATCGCCCAAAGGTCTTCAAGCTCTTGATATTAGCCCTGACAACATTAGGAGTCAGTTTTTTAACACCATCTGCGGCTGAGGCACAAAGTAATTCCACTTCTAGTCCTGGTGTAGGCAACATTCTCAATTATCCTTATGGGACGCGCGTTCATCAAAATGGTGTTATTAACACACCAGATGGCAGTACAATTTCTCCTGCCACAACAATCAATAATGGCAATGGCTCTACCACTTACTATTATCAGAATGGGACGCGCGTTAACATCAACACCAATAGAGTTACCCCTAACGGGGCTGTACTCACACCCGGAAGCTTGAATGGAGGATTGAACCGTGTACCAGAAAACCCAAACAGAGGACTTTTGCTCACGCCAGCAAACCCGAATGGAGAATTGAACCGTGGACTAGAAAACCCGAACAGAGGATTTTTGCTTACGCCAGCAAACCCAACAAGATTATGGCAGAAGCCTTCTTTTGAAACCAGGTAAATAACACAGGGGCAGTAAATGGCATTAAACCAGGTGAGAGTTATCCTAGTAGAACCAGCAGGACCAATTAATGTCGGGTCGATCGCACGGGTGATGAAAAATTTTGGGTTAAATCATCTAGTACTGGTTAATCCCCAATGTAAACCGCTTGCAACAGAAGCGCTTCAAATGGCGGTTCATGCTAGGGATATTTTAGAGTCAGCAGTATCAGTGACGACGCTACCAGAAGCACTGCAAGGATGTACGCGGGCGATCGCCACCACAGCCCGTGTTCGTCACTGGGATTCCCCCCTGGAAAATCCCTCCACAGCACTACCTTGGTTACTGGATCAACCACAACAACCAGCCGCGATCATTTTTGGTAGGGAAGATCGAGGACTGAGTAATGAAGAATTAAATTATGCTCAGCGGTTTATTCGTATTCCTACCAGTTCTAATTATCCATCGTTGAATTTGGCGACTGCTGTGGCTATTTGCTGTTATGAGTTAGCAAAAAGTGACACAGAGAATCAAGAGGACACGCTTAGAGAAAACACGGCGATTACTAGTAAAAAATTATCTGCACCTTTTGCTGTGCCCATCCCCGCATCTGTTCACGAGTCTGCACCTTTGAACATCTTGGAAGAATACTACCAACAGTTAGAATCACTACTACTCAAGATTGGATATCTTTATCCTCATACAGCAGCTAGCCGTATGGAAACATTTCGGCAAATGTATAATCGTGCTCAATTACAAACTAAAGAAGTTGCGATGCTGCGAGGTATTTTACGACAGGTAGAATGGGCGCTAGAGAACCGGAACAATCATCAAGGCTTTTAACTCATCCTAACTTGTGTACTAACTCATCGTCCCAAAACTTGTCATAATAACTTAAGCTCAATTCAAATAACTAACTATTATAAGCAAAAATTAATGTAAATAATAAGGTGCCTTAGAGGTAAATTGAAAGAGTGGCTACAAAGTCCGCACACAAAAGACATTTCAATTCCCATCAGGGATTGCTCGAAAGCGACTTTAGCCAATAAAGTAAAACCTTTCTAGATGTGTTCTTTATTTTACACTTTTATAGCTACCCTATCTTATGCCAACGAGAACCGTTATAAAAACAGTCTCACGGCGTCCAAAAACCAGCCGCCGTCCGGTTAAAAGCAAAGTTCAAAAGCAGGGGCAAAATAAAGTCGAAGCGACAAAGCAGCAGCAAGCCCCCTACAGCCGAACAATGCCTACACGTATAAAATCGATTCCCCCCTTAATCCCTGTGACTTCGCCGATAAAGCGATCAGGAGTACCACCAACACCAGCCAAACCAACAGCTGCTGCCAAAGGAAGGATTCCACCATACAATCCAAAGAAAGTACAGTCAAAAAATGTGCAAATGCGGAAGCAGCCGTTACCAAGAAAAATCGGTGCATCTCGACAAAAGAAGCGCTTAAAGCCGATGGCAAAAACATTTTTGTATGCCTTACGGTTGTTAATTGTAGGAGTTGGTGTCGGTGCAATCGTAGGTACGGCGTTATCAGTGTTAGATCCAGCAACTCGCATCGCCACATCCAGTGGAAGATCATCTGATACAACTATCGGGCAGGCACAGCCACAGTTTACCCAAAATCCCTCAGAAGCTGCTTCAGGGTTATTCCTGACTCAGGAAATTTCTTCTTTAAAAACTATAGTACAAAATTTGGCAGCCGCAAACCCTAATCTCACACCAGGAATTTTCTTGGTAGATTTAGACAATGGCAATTATGTAGATGTGAATGCCTCCTCCAGTTTTTCTGCTGCTAGCACGATTAAGATTCCGATTTTGATTGCCTTTTTCCAAGATGTAGATGCTGGCAAAATTAGCCTGGATGAAACACTCACCATGACCAAGCGAATGGTTGTTGGTGGTTCTGGGGATATGCAGTATAAACCAGCCGGAACTCAGTTCAGAATCATGGAAGTGGCGACTAAGATGATAACAGTCAGCGACAACACAGCAACAAACATGCTGATTGCTCGCTTAGGTGGTATCGAGACGCTGAATCAGCGTTTCCGCAATTGGGGTTTGACAACAACTACAATTAGTAATCCCCTCCCTGATTTGCAAGGGACAAACACCACAAGTCCCAAGGAATTAGGGAAGCTGATGGGGATGGTGAACAAGGGAAATTTGGTGAGTGTGGCATCGCGCGATCGCATACTAGATATTATGCGTCGCACTGTGAGAAATCAGCTCCTGCCTAGTGGTTTAGGACCAGGCGCAACAATTGCCCATAAAACGGGTGATATTGGGACAACCCTTGCAGATGCAGGTTTAATTGATATGCCCACTGGCAAACGTTACGTACTCGCTGTTATGGTACAACGTCCTAATAACGATCCCGGCGCCGAAAAACTCATTAGCTCAATTTCTCGGGCCGCTTATCAACAATTTAGCCCAACTGCTCCCATACCTCCTAGTTCAGGAAGTACAATCCCTACAACTGGTTATCAATCCCCAGTCATGAGTCAGCCTCTACCCAACGGTATGGGAAGCACAATGCCCACAACTGGTTATCAACCCCCAGTCATGAGTCAGCCTCTACCCAACGGCATGGGAAGCACTATACCCCCCAATGGTTATCAGCCTCCCGTTCAGCTTCCCGTTCAGCCTCCGGTGATGAATCCGCAGTATTATTATCCTTACCAGCGATAAATTTTCCTTTTTCATGACATCTATCACACCCTCAATCCAATTTTTTTCTGGCATTCGTGAAGAACTCAGCAATGTTAGCTTGCGACGTAATCTCACTTCTGGCAAGCGTATTATTGTAATGATTTTTGCGCGAATCAAAGCGTTGGAAGGATTTAATAGCTTTACAAAACAACCTTTAAATTCCATGCTTTTAACAGACGAAGAAGGTGAAATCAGCGTCACTCCATCTTCCACACAATTCATTTTTGGTGGTGCAGAAGGTGATGAGTTGCAGCGCGTAGAATGTAAATTTGAAGTAGAGCAACAGGACCACTGGGAACGATTCATGAGATTTATGAACCGTTATGCTGAAGCGAATGATATGGTATACGGAGAATCGCAATAGTTGTGATGGCAGGGAGGGAACAGGGAACGGGGAACAGGGAACAGGGAACAGGGAACAGGGAACAGGCTTGAAAGTCTCCTGGTGTCCGTAGTATGAGATTACGTATAGTAATTGACTCCTCTCTCTGTGTTCTCTGCGCCTCTGCGGTTAAAAAATAGGTATTCTTCACCACACCGAAAGGAGTAATTTTATAAACATCGCTGATACCGCATCCCCGGTAATTGCGAAACCAAACCCATCAACTCCAATTGCAACAAAGCACTCGAAACCTCACCCGTAGCCATGCCCGTTTGTTGAACAATAAAATCAAAGGGTAAAGCTTCTGAAGCAATTGCATCCATAACTCGTTGGAGTTCTGCTGGTAAATCTGGCAGAGTTAACTGCTGCGGTGATGGAGATGCTTCAACAGAATCAAGTTGTGGTATTGCTCCCAGCATTTTTAAGAGTTCGTCTAATTCCTTAAGAATGGGAGTCGCCCCTTGGCTGAGTAGCTTTAAACACCCTTGGGATGGGTGATCATCCACTCTTCCTGGGAGGACATAGATATCTCGCCCAAAATCATTTGCGTAGCTTGCAGTAATCAAAGCACCTGATTTTATCGGTGCTTCCATCACCAGCACAGCACGACTTAAACCTGCGATAATTCTGTTGCGACGGGGAAAGTGAGTGCGATCTGGTGGTGTCTTTGCTGGATACTCACTCACAACCAAACCAGCAGTCAAAATCTGCTTGTACAGTTCCACATTTTTAGATGGATAGACAACATCTACGCCTGTACCTAAAACTGCGATCGTGCGTCCTCCAGCTTTCACAGTGGCGGCGTGACTTTCAGTGTCAATTCCTTCTGCCAAACCAGAAACAACAGTAAACCCATTTTTCGCCAAAGCTGTACTAATTTGACGAGTCCATCGCATACCATACTCTGAGGGTTGGCGTGTCCCTACAATCGCGACGAGTTGTTTTTGTCCCAGATTTTCTTGCAAATCTATTTCACCACGATAATACACAATGGGTGGTGGACTGGGTATTTCCAGTAGTAACCGAGGATAGTCT
The DNA here is from genome assembly GCF_012912135.1 of Brasilonema bromeliae SPC951. Taxonomy (GTDB): domain Bacteria; phylum Cyanobacteriota; class Cyanobacteriia; order Cyanobacteriales; family Nostocaceae; genus Brasilonema; species Brasilonema bromeliae. The sequence goes on from NZ_QMEB01000141.1 coordinate 13,396, forward strand.
GCATCTGCAGGTGTCCAAAAACTCGGGTTTTGCTCTTGGTGTTGCTGCAAAAATTGTTCAGGATGTAAACGAGAACGTTGTTGCACCACCTTTTGCAGCGTTTGAAAACCAAAACCTTCTACTTCTTTTAACTGTGCAGGTTTCGCGTCCCAAGCTGCTGCCAGTGTACCAAAATGCTGCTGCAACCGTCGTAATAATACTGGACCAACTCCAGAAATTTGCGACCAAGCGAGCCAATATGCACGTTCTTGTCCCAATTGCCCATCCTCAAGTCTACTGGGTTGATTATTCCCAGATTGGAGAAGCAAAGATACATGTACGCGATAAGGTGGAGGCTTGACGCTTTGCGGCATCGCCACACTGTCATACACTTATTGATATATTTTATTGTTATGACTCGCCATGACAATTACCAGTTTTTAACCCTTAAATGCACCATGCTACAATTACTTTATGAAGTTTGAGTGGGACGACAACAAAGCGGCAAAAAATCTGTCAAAGCACGGAGTTTCCTTTGAAGAAGCCAAAACAGTTTTCGATGATCCACTTTATGTTGACTTCTACGATCCAGACCACTCAGACGAAGAAAACCGCTACCTTATTGTTGGACAGTCAAACCGAGGACGCTTGCTAATTGTGTCTTATACGCAGAGAGGAGATTCAATTCGTCTCATTAGTGCCAGGGAAGTAACACGAGCTGAGCGAGAAGCCTATGAAGAAGGGTAAGCCAGAAATGGAAGACGAGCTTCGGTCAGAATATGACTTAAAGAGTTTAAGGGTCAGAAGGCTAGGTTCCGGACGAAAGAGCTTTGGCCCAATAACTGTTCGTTTAGAACCTGATGTCGCAGAAATGTTTCCCAATGCTGATGCGGTCAATGAAGCTTTACGGTTTTTGATCAGAGTAATGCAGGAAAAACAATCTCCTGCATCCAGACTGGAGCTTAACACTTCGTTGGAGCAGACGGATGAACGCCCCTAGAGCGCCAGTTCAGTAAAAATACTTGACAGAAGGTACAGTTTTTGCATAGCTTGAAGAAATGAGAACGATGAGTTAAGTTTTCTTCAGCCTTTCCAATTTACCGAAAAATTGGGTTTAAAGCCCCGTCCTTCTAGGACGGCTTTTAAATTCGCGAACAAAAACGCCCCCGTTATGCGATAATAGGATATAGCGGTAAAGCGCACATAAAAAAGACGAAGTAGGTCGAGCGGACAACTCCTGATCCGGAACCCTGGTAGTATAAATCCTAGATCTTGCACCGCCACTTGGTTTATGCCGGGGAACCCTTTCGGCAGTTCCTCATGGGGGAAACCACGCCAGATGCTTCAACGGGGGGAACCCCCGCGAGGACAGCAGTGGGGATGAAGACACCATCGGGACTTTGAGTGCTGCCCTTGAGGATAACACGTTGGTTAGCATTAATGATGACATCACCTGCATCCCCTTGCCCAAATGTGACGGTGGCCAGTTGCGCGCCATCTTTGAGGGATACTATTGGAGCGTTGATGTTGATGTTGCCACCATTCCCCACTGCTGTTGATCCCACAGTGCTGAAAATGTACCCATTATTGGCAAGCTCAACGGAATCGTTAGCTCGCACTGACACATTGCCTGCATTCCCTTGTCCAAACGTGCTGGCACTCAGTTCAGCACCATCCCTAAGGGAAACAGAAGCAGCGTTAATGTCCATATTGCCACCTTTGCCCACTCCTGTTGATCCCAGAGTGCTGAAGATATCCCCGTTGACAAGCTCAACTGAACCAGACGTTCGCACCGACACATTGCCTGCATCCCCTCGTCCAAATGTGCTGGCAGTCAGTTGAGCACCATCGGTTAAAGAGAAGGAACCACTTGTAATAGTAATGTTCCCCCCATTGCCTGTCGCCCCCGTGTTGACTCGACTGCGAATCCCACTGCGAAATTCATTCTTCACCCCAGCAATCGTCACAGAACCTGTGACATCAACAGTGACATTGCCTGCATTCCCGTTTCCAGCTAACTGGTTGCCAGATGCTTCACGAACCAAGGTTTGCAATTGAGCGCTATCAGTGAGGGACAGTGTTGCCGCCTTGATATCGATATTGCCTCCTTTGCCCACACCTCCTGCTTCCACATTGCTGAAGATGTCCGCATTAACAAGAGAAACTAAATCAGAGGCTCGCACCGACACATTGCCTGCATTTCCTTGTCCTAAGGTACTGGCATTTAGTTGAGCGCCATCGGTTAAAGAGAAGGAACCACTTGTAATAGTAATGTTCCCCCCATTGCCTGTCGCCCCCGTGTTGACTCGACTGCGAATCCCACTGCGAAATTCATTCTTCACCCCAGCAATCGTCACAGAACCTGTGACATCAACAGTGACATTGCCTGCATTCCCGTTTCCAGCTAACTGGTTGCCAGATGCTTCACGAACCAAGGTTTGCAATTGAGCGCTATCAGTGAGGGACAGTGTTGCCGCCTTGATATCGATATTGCCTCCTTTGCCCACACCTCCTGCTTCCACATTGCTGAAGATGTCCGCATTGACAAGTGAAACTAAATCCGAAGCCCGCACTGACACATTACCTGCATTTCCTTGCCCAAATGTGCTGGCACTCAATTCAGCACCATCGCTTAAAGAGAACGAACCAGAGGAAATCGTAATATTTCCCCCATTGCCCGTCGCTCTCGTTCCCACCGAGCTGAAAATCGCACTACGCGATCCATCCTTGACCCCAACAATTGTTACTGGTCCAGTGACATCAACAGTGACATCGCCTGCATCTCCCCTTCCGGCTAGCTGAGTCTCAGATTCTCCACGAACTATAGCTTGCAGTTGAGCACTATCTTTAAGCGACAGAGTTGCTGCCTTAATGTCGATATTGCCACCATTGCCCACACCTCCTCTTTCCACATTGCTGAAGATTTTCGCATTGACAAGCTCAACTGAACCAGACGCACGCACCAATACATTACCTGCATCCCCTTCTCCATAAGTGCTAGCATCTATTGAAGCAGTATCACTAAGTGAGAAAGAGCCACTCGTAATATTGATATTGCCACCATCACCTTGTGATTCTGCTAGTACTTGATTGCTCACACCTGCACCCGATGAACCATTAAAGGATTTGCTGTTAATAAAAATATTACCTGCATTACCAGAAGCACCATCAACAGTCTGGTTGCTCACACCAGCAGCATTACCTCTCTGCCCAACACCAGAAATATTAAAATTATTTACATTAACAGTAATATCACCTGCATTTCCCACTCCTTCAGTTCCTGCTGTCAACCGTCCACCATTGGTTGCAGTAAAATTATTTGCATTAACGACAATATCTCCTCCTCC
>NZ_QMEB01000142.1:0-15040 GCF_012912135.1 Brasilonema bromeliae SPC951
TTTCCCTCCGTAGGGACCTGGCGTTGGGGTTCCCCCCGTTGTAGCACCTGGCGTGAGGGGATAGGGATAAGGTTCTTGGTTTTTTATAAGTGTTCATCCGGACATGATATGATGTTTCAGTTGAGTCTCAAAAATGCCTGTAGATTCACTTATCTGCGGTATCCGTCATAATATCTGTCATTTCTATCGTATCTGTCATTTCTATCGTATCTGTCATTTCTATCGTATCTGTCATTTCTATCATTTCTATCGTATCTGTCGTCTGTGCGATTGCTAACTGCGAACTCTGCTCGACACCCATTTCTTACCCAGATACGGTTTCTGTTATAGCCCCAATTTCCTCTACAACTAGCATCAGACAATTGCCTGACAAACCTTACTTCGCTTCTTCTATCTACCTGACAAGTATTCCTTTCATTACCCCGGCTTTCACAAGTTATTGTGTCTTGAGCAGAAGCTGGTGAAGCGTTAAGAAGCGTACCTAAACTAACGGTGGTAGCCATTAAGGTAGCAGCGATTATTGGAAAACGAACGCTCATATTAAATGGTGAATCTCTTAAATAACTAACTATACTAATTGTTCCAAATTTGTAAAAAGACTTGCCTGTATCTCAAGTCATAAAATTTAGCGTCCTAAACAGTTTCAGCAAATCAGTGAACAGTAAACAGCTACCTACGCAGTGAACAGTGAGTCCAGTGCTGCAGGAGGGTTTCCCGACCTAGGCATCTGGCGAACCCGAAGGGTGAACAAGGGGTGGACGAGTCCGTTTCCTACCTGATAACTGATAACTGGTAACTGATAACTGATTGTTGACTCAACCTACAGCAAATTCTGTGTATTGACGCATTTTGGGTGGGTCAATACCTAAGACAATATCGTGTTTTGGCACTCCTACTTCAACTAGCTTATTGGCAATACCGACTTCTGTTCCATCCTGCTGTACCCAGATTTTTCCATCTATGATGTCGATATGAAGCACAACTCCATAGACGCGCTGTGAATCACGCCAGCCGACGTATACTAATTGATAGCGAGTCTCCTTCGGAGAGGCTGCGCCAACACGCTCTTGATCAAAAATTAGCTCTGCTCGAATGCGGCTGTCCCAAACTAACGTAGCGTGTTCACTCAACAATCTTTGAATGTGCTGACGATATTCATCTACGGTTGCCATCGCTTAATTACCTCCTGATCAATATCGTAGATCAGCAAATACAGTTGATGTTGCTCAACTAGTGATTGAATAAATGATGTGGCGAAAAACTGCTCATACACATTATTAGGCACTGCTAAATACAATAGGCGATCGCCTATGATAATTTTAACTCCCTCAATTTCACGCTTGAACTATGACAGACCAAGAACTACTGAGCCGTATCACTGTTAATCCGAAAGTCATGGTAGGCAAACCAGTTATTAGGGGAACCCGCCTAACTGTTGAGTATATTTTGAATCTTCTTGCACATGGTGCAACAATTACAGAAATTCTTGAAGAGTATGAAGGCTTAGTCGAAACAGACATTCGAGCCTGTTTTTTATTTGCCAAGCGATAGCTTCGCTGCTGCCTTCGGCAGATCGCTAGAAAGTACTAGCTTTATGCCACTTGCTGCGGAGAGGGCATAGATGCGCTTTTTAGTGGACGAAAGCACAGGTGTAATTGTAGCACGCTGGTTACGCGAGCAAGGTTACGAGGTGTTTTCGGTATATGAGGAAGCGCGTGGAATAAATGATGACGATATTATTCAGAAGGCTTTTGCAGAGAACTGGATTTTAATCACCAATGACAAGGACTTTGGAGAAAAGGTCTACCGAGAACAGCGTCCCCACAGAGGTGTTATTCTTCTACGTCTTGACAATGAAAAAGCCACCAACAAAATTGCGACTTTGCAACAGCTGTTGGAAATGTATCCTCCTGAACAACTATTTAATAACTTTATAGTAGTAACTGAAAGGCAGATCCGCTTTTCGAGATCACAGTAAGCTGCCTGCTCAGTCTACTACGAATTACTAACGATACTGACGGCGAAATTCAGCAGGTGTCAGACGCATAGGTTTTTCTGGATCCCAAATTCCTAACCCCATGAGTCTAGCCCATTGCTGGGCACGTTCTAAGCGTTGGTCATATTTGTGGTTGGGCGATCGCCCCACAAACAAAGCGTACCCTTCTTTCACCAACTGTTCATTCAACAAAACTCCATCTTTCCACGCATAAGCCAAACTCCGCCCAAATTGGTCTTTTACTTGCACATCAAACTCCAGGATCACAGGGTGTTCCAGAAGCACTGCTTCTAGGCGTTCCTTTGCTGCATCTCCCCAAGGACGTTGCTGCAAATCGGGTGCATCGATTCCCAGCAAGCGTACTTGAGAAATCAAACTTGGTTGATTCCCCAAACCCATTACCTTCAAAGTTTGTCCACTGACGACTTGTGTGACTTTGACTTGCACCTGTGTGCTTTCTTCAGGTTTGTTTTGAGGTTGACACGCTACAAGTAGTAGTAGACAAAGCAGAATGAGGATTTTTTGCACCTTTGCACCAATGCTTTTGAAACAAAATTTAACTAATTCGGCGGAATTCCCGCAACCAATGTGGTGGGGAGAATGTCAATCTTCATCTAAGGGAAGACCTTTGCGAATTTTCCCCCTAGCAAAAAAGCGTCCAAACTGGAGTTCATAGACTTCATCTTCGTCTTGTGTCTCCACCTCCAAATCAGAACGAGCATAACTAACACACAATAGGGCGTAACCTTTTTTCTGCAACTCTGGTGACAGTCCAATTGCTTCCGGTTGGTAAATTTCTCCTGAGAGTACCCGGACAGCGCAAGTGGTGCAAGCCCCATTCCGACAAGAAAACGGCAGTTCTACCCCTTGTTTTTCACCTGTATGCAGGATGTAGCGGTCATCAGGGACTTGCAAGGTGTATGTCATGCCTTTGGAGCGATCGCGAACTTTAACGGTGTATTTCTCGGACATTTGAACTTTTGATTTCAATTTGGGACTTTAAACTAAATTTAGTTGCAATTTGATTTATTTCATTATATAATTAGAACTCGTGACGCCTGGAGAGATGGCCGAGTGGTTGAAGGCGCAGCACTGGAAATGCTGTTTGGGGGCAACCTCAACGAGGGTTCGAATCCCTCTCTCTCCGTTTCATAATATCTCTAAAATTCAGTCCAGTCATGAAGATGTGCAACGGCAATTGAATCAATTTATTCTTAGTATGTTTGTTTACGTGCCTGCTGTACTAATAAAAAAATATTGCTAATTTCATCTGTTGGTATGCAGAAAATTTTTGCGGGAAAACAGCACTTTTAGTTATTATGCCTGAGGTTGCTTTTGATGGTTTGAGTTAATATTAATAGGTATCACCAGAGGAATCTCTTGGGGATTCTTAAACAAGAATACAGAATTCATCATCCAGAATTCGCAAGCGTGGAAATCAGATGAGGATTCAAAGGATCAGCTGATTCTAGACTTTGCTTAAGGGTTCATCCAACGGGAAAAACCCCAAGACAGATATAGTTAAGGGAACACGCAAAACGTTGGTGCAGTAGTGATTCACTCTACAGCCGACACTACGGAAACTCGTAGAACCGCACTGCTTAACCAGCCGCACAGAATCGATTCTGGCACAGCTAGGACAGAATTCTTTGTTGATGATGACACAAAAAGCGTCAAACGACTCAGACTTAATTGCTATTGTCTAATTCAGATGTTTCTTCTTGATTTTCTTTGACTCGACGAATAGGCATATTAGCAATTAAAGCTGTTGTCCGTTGATTGCTTTCCAGGGAAAACTCTAAGCCGTCCGTTTCAACTTCTACGTAACGACAAACGATTTCTAAGATTTCTTGCCGCATCTTTTCTAGTACATCAGGGCTGATGTCAGCACGGTCATGAGCTATCACCAATTGCAGGCGGCGTTTAACTTGAGTGCGACTGTTGTCAACACTACGAACAAAAAACTTTTCTAATATTTCAAGAATCATTGGAGCTAAGTCAGCATACGGAACAGATTAAATACTTTTTGTCCAAAACAACTTTCTCAAACGAGAAAATATGTTGTCCTGAGTTGAGTCAAGCTCAAGAAATTCAACCGTTTCTCCTTCTAATCTCCGAACAATGTTGTCGAAAGCTGTAGCAGCTAAAGAAGGGTTTTCCGCTAATACTAAAGGTTCACCACGATTGGTAGATACAATAACTCGCTCATCATCAGGAACAACTCCAATCAAGGGAATTGCAAGAAGTTCCTGAACATCTTGAACTGACATCATATCATTTGCCCGTACCATTGCGGGTCTGATGCGGTTGATAATTAAGTGAATACGTTTGATGCCTTGTGCTTCTAGTAACCCAACGACGCGATCAGCAGCACGCACTGAGGCAATTTCTGGAGTGGTGATAATCAGGGCTTCTTTTGCAGGGGCGATCGCGTTTTTGAACCCCATTTCAATTCCTGCTGGACTATCAACCAAAACATATTGATACTTCTGTGCCAGTGCATTCACCAATAACTTCATCTGGTCAGGAGTCACGGCATCTTTGGTGCGATTTTGTGCTGCAGGTAACAGAACGAGGTTAGGTTGTCGCTTATCCTTCACCAAAGCTTGTTCTAAGCGACACTCTCTTGCGAGAACTTCAACCGCTGTATAAACTATCCGGTTTTCTAGCCCTAGCAGCAAATCCAAATTTCTCAGACCAAAATCCGCATCGACCAAAGCCACTTGACGCCCCATTTTGGCTAAAGCCATTCCCAGATTTGCCGTAATCGTGGTTTTTCCCACCCCTCCTTTGCCGGAGGTTGTAACAATAATGCGAGTCATGATAGAAACGAGCTCGATTAGTGATTAGAAAAGATACAACAATAAAAAAGATTTATGTTTCTTGATTCATCCTACTTAATAGGATTCTAGAAAAATCGCTCACCCTAGCAATACGGATTCCTTGGGACGTAATATACGCCACCTCAGGATAAAACTGCAATGGCGATTTTTCTGGTGCTCTAGCAACAGCATCTGCAATTCGCAGCTGGGTTGGTTCCATCTGCAAACTCATAATCAGACAATCACGGTTTCCAAGGGCACCCGCATGAGCAATTCCACGTAGACGACCCCAAACAAGAATATCTCCATTTGCAACTACAATACCACCAGGATTCAAGTCCCCTAAGAGGATAACATGACCGGGGTGACGGATTTCTTCTCCAGAACGCACCGTCTTTTCTAAATAGAGAGGTTCTGCAAGGGGAGGTGTATCAGGCTTTGACTCAGCGCCAAGTTTTGTTTGTCGTTGTAGTTGTTCTACAGAGTAACCCATTGTACAGGCGGCGATCGCAGTTTGCCGACGACTAGTAGAAACTGATTTTAGCTGAATTTTAAATTGATTCAAACTTTCCGCCAGTTCTTGGAGTTGTCTGTTATCCAACAAGCGATCTTGCGCGATCAGATTCACAGCTGTATTAGGTGAAAAAGAACGCTCGCAAGCTAAAAGTCGCAGCTTCATTTGTTGCCAAATCTCAGTCCAAGTGTATTCTGAGGCTGGCAATTGTGACTCTGTTGGTAGAATTAATAAAAGTTTTCCCTCCTGACTTTTTATTTGGACTTGAATATTAGGATTCACCGTAGCTGTCGAATACGGGAATTCTTCAGTCAACTCTAGGTTGATTAAGGCTGGATTAAATTCTACATCAGGAATGACGGAATTTGACTCAACATTGGATTGAGTTGGATTTGACTGTGTAACCGAAATAGGATGTGACTCACCATCAGGTTTGAGAGAATTTGCCTCCACATTGGAATCAGAAGAATTTGTCTGTTCTATATTAGGCTCGAAAGAATTTGACTCCACGTTGGAATCGGAAGAATTTGTCTGTTCTATATTAGGCTCAAAAGAATTTGACTCCACGTTGGAATCAGAAGAATTTGTCTGTTCTATATTCAGCTCGAAAGAATTTGACTCCACGTTGGAATGATTGGAATTTGACTCGATATTATAATCTGGAATATGTGATTTTAAGTAAAGTAGAACAGAATTTACTTCTGCTTCGGGGAGGACTGGGTTTTCCTCAGCTTGCGAAATCGACTCTATATCAGAAAGAGCAGAGATTTCCTCTACTTCACGAAAGGCTTTTTCTGACTTCTTATTAGGGATAGTAGAGTCAGAAGTCATGTAATGGTTGCCAGAATACGGGATAGAGCGATCATCCATACTAAATAGTTACAATTTGCAACAGTGTTATTAAAAATTAACACTCCTCACCCTGTATTTTTACTTAGTCTTTGAGCGACTATTGCCAATGCATCAGCATCGCCGACATTTCCAGGAAACAGCACGACTGGCAAATTAGGAAACTGAGGATGGTCTGATGGAGTTGTCACCATTGAACAACCAGGTAAAATTTGACCAAGTAACCGCGCCGAAGTCAACCCTAAACCTGTACTTAAGACATCGTTTGAAGTAATGCCACCTTTACTGATTAAAAATCCCATATCCGATGGTAAACCCTGCACGATATCCATCAATAAGCTTGAAACTTTTGTACCAAACTCTAACCTTGTTAAAACATCCTTAAAAGTCAGTTCCTTACGGCTGGTGTAAACCACTGCTGTTTTAAGAGAATCATATGCTGCACGCACATGATGTAAAACCTCGGTTAGCAGTGTAGCAGATTCATTTGCCCCATCATCAACTAACCGCGCCACGTCCACTTCAATTCCCATCGTTTCCTCTTGTTGCAACAGCACCTCTAACTGTTGAGTTGTCTTTTTCACATGGGAACCAACAATGACTATACCTGGTTTACCTCCTCGCACATACTGTGACATATTTTCTGGAGCAATGGGTTGGGGCGGTAATCCGGCTATTGCCGTTAAGATACTAGCAGCGCTACGAAACAGAAAGCGTTTCCCCTGACTAACTGCTGCTAGCACATCTTGTGCAAACTGGTTGAGATCTGCTTGAGTTTCACCATCTACAACAGCACATTGGTTATTAGTGAGTTGCATCAGTCGTTCTAAGCTACCAGCGCGAATATCCGCCAATAAAAATCTTTCTACCGACTCAGCACTGATACCTCCTTGAGTTTTTTCTTCTACATACTTGGGTAAGTAGCTATGATGATACCCAAAGACTGAATCACGAGCAAATTCAGTTTCATGGACAGGGGTGGGAACACCTTCAGTTATCAAATAATGTACACTGTCGCGGGTAATACGTCCGCCTTCAAAAAACGCTGGTACGAGAAAATGAGCATCAAATGGACCAAGTTCAGAAACAATAACATCAGTTTCAATGGGGTAATGTCCCCGTAAAGTCGAATCAGAACGACTGACAACGATAAATCCTTCTGTTTTATCTGTTTGTGATGTGATGTTGGATTTTACTCCCGCGTTTTCCGCATTTTCCCTGACTCTAGATATTGCCTGTTTCAGGTTATGGCAGACTTCTCTGGTAATAGATGCGGCTTCTTCTGGGGGAAGCGCTCTTGTATTTGTTAACACAAAGAAAATTGGTGAATCATCTTGCAACCCCAAGCATAATGTTTCCACATCCCAACGCATGAGTAGCAAACAACTGTGGACTGTTTGAGAACCTGTCGGGTCATCATCTAAGACAATAATTTTTGGTTTGTTAGTCATGTTTAAGTCAACGGACAACTGTTTGTTGGAAAGTTCAAAGCAAGCGTTGGTTCTTTAAATGGAGACTCCTGTGATAACCGAGATTCAGATTTCCCGCAATTTTCTGATCTCTGTTTGCACACTCATTGCAATCTGCAATGATTGATTTAGAAGTTGAGCATACTCGCTTGCCTGACTGCTTGCTTGTAAGGCTTGCAAATTTGTCAAATTATTGACAAGTGATTCTTGATTATTGGTAAATAATTTTTTATTATCTCGTAAAATTCGTTCTGTTTTCAAAGCGCGAACGAAATCTTCTCTAATAAGTTGCATAGCAGCAACGACTTTTTCTCTATCAGCTATACGACTTTCTGTGTTCCCAGAGGTTATCTGTTGGTCATGGATGTCGATCGCGATCAGCAGCGTATGATATTTATCGACTTCATCTAAAAGTACTCTGAGTGTTCTGGGATAGGTAAAACGCCGCCAAAACCAACGCCCAACTATAATAGCAATGGGCATGCTTGTGAGCAAAACAATTCCTAGTATCATCGAAGAACCGATTGTCGGCAGAATCAGAAACGCATAAACAAACCCGACAATGATGAGAGTCAGCAGCAGCGCTACAACAATTTCGTTAATCAAAAAACGAAATCGCTTCTCGCTATTTCTCATAATAGAAGGTCGCAAGACATCGTCTGGATTTAACCCAATTAAGCGTCTCAGTTCTCCCTTAGTTATCTCCAGGCTCAATAAGTCCGGCTGCACAGATGGATACTCCTATCAAAGAGCGAGTGGCGTATTTGTTGTATCTGAGATCTTGCATCACTTTCAATTAGCCCATTTTGACGCCTTGGAATGAATTCCTCAGCTCACAGCCCAAGTCTACTAAAGTAAACTTCAAGGCTTATGCAGTCGTCTTTAGACGACTTTTGCTATGAGACTGGGATTTGAATCCCAGGCGGACGAGAATCCCAGGCGGACGAGAATGCAAGATCTCAGTTGTATCCTACTCCCTTCCCAGTCTAAGATGACCTATCTTTTTTTTCTTCTTCCAATGGGAGAGCAGTCTCCTAGGCGCACCGAAAAACTTGGACTGCATCGCTGTATCACTACTCCCTTGTCTACGGGGTAGGACAAAGATTTCAGGCTCAAAGACAAGCTTAGTCAGGTTTTCAAAGAATTTCAAACATTTTTTTCCGAAATTCCTTGAAACTATTTGTAGTTTTTGTGTAGTATAAAAGTCGTCAAGCGTAAGACAAAAACTTCTAAACAAAGAGAGTCACTTAAACAGTTATGTTGTACATCGCCCTAGTTTTCCAACTCAAACCTCCTCCGAAAGAGGAAAAAAATCAGAAGACATCTCACATGGATAACTCTGAATTAGATTTCTCTTCTCAAAACCAAGCCAAAACAAAAAAGCCTGAATATCTCCAAAAAATTCAAGAAAACTATTACTTAGAACGACGGTTCATTTTGTAAGCATTTATCAGTTATCAGTTATCAGTTATCAGTTATCAGGGGGTCAAGAAATCGCTTCCTCTGTTCCCTGTTTACTGTTCACTGTTCACTGTTCACTGGTTCACTCCTCTTCTAGCTTTCTCATTTCCACTTGCACGTCTTGTGCAATTTTCAAGGCTTCATCCACTCGTCGTGCATATTCTCTAGCCTCATGGTTGACTTTTATGCCTTGCATAGCAGTGACATTGCTCTCCAAAAGTTCCATATTTCGAGCAATGAATTCCTTATTTTTCCTCAAAATACGCTCTGTTTTTAATGCACAAATTAAATTGGATCTTGTGGTTTTTAAAACGTCAATGACTTTTTCTCTATCAGTTAAACTCACTCCTTGGTTTCCAGCAGCTTCTAGCTGGTCATTAATATCTATTGCTTTTAATACTGCATTATAATCATCAATTTGCCTGAGAATATTTCTCTGACGTTCTCTGAAAAATCTCCACTTAATTAAGTAAGCAATAGGAATTAACCCCCAGCCAAAAAACAATATTTGCTCTGTATAAGCGCCTAAAAGTAATAAACGAGCCTTACGTGGGTATTTTAATGTTTCATCAGCTTTCAAATCTCTACGACTAAGACCAGCTATTTGTTTCAAGTCGTCTTGTGTAATATATAAGCTTTGTAAATCAGGTTGCATAGTTGTGTATTTATTTAAGCTGAGATCTTGCACCCTCCGGGTATGCGCGGAGCGCACGCCAAAGGCGTTCGCGCAGCGTCTCCGGAGGAGATACGCCAGCCGCTCATGGGGGAAACCCCCAAGACCCTTACGGGTTCGCCAGTCACCTGCGCCAGGGTTACCCTCCCGCAGTGCTGGACTCACCGCGCTGGCTCACCATTCTCAATAACCGTAGGTGGGCACTGCCCACAATAGTAAAAATAAGGGTTTGAGCAAACGGTAAGCAGTGCCCACCCTACAAAAATTGCTGGCTTAACCTGTTAAGCGTTCCCAATCTACTTACGTTTTAGCTATTATCTTCAATCGCAATTCATCTTTAATACGGTTGAGAATTGAATCTTCATCAAGGGTTGACAAAATTTTACTAATCACAGCTTTAGGACCATCTGGTCCCCAATTTGCTCCATTGGCTAAGTATGCTTTGGTCACATACCCAAGACCATAGCAAGAAACGCCTGCCACGCCAGCTTGAGTCAGTGCTACCGAAAGATAAGCACCCAAGGAAGCGCCCCCAGTCGCAGGTGCAGATAGACCAAGTAATGTTTTGAGTGAACTCAAGCCCAAGTTTGCTAATAGTTCACTAGCACTGATACCACCCATACTCAAGGCAATTCTTTGTAATAATTTTACGGCTCCGGTTTCGGTCATGGGAATGCCATAAAGTTTTGATAAGCCTAGAATCAGGATAATATCTATCACAGCACCAGCGAGAACATCTACTAGCATGACGGGATTGAGGGCGATCGCCATTGCCTTAGTCATCGTCGCCTTCCAAATCAACTGATTGGCGCTTGTCTCTCGAATTTTGAGTTTTCGCTGCACTAATTGCTCATTCACATTGTCAGCATAAAGCATAGTGTTGAGGGCGACCAAGGCTTTGCCTTCACGATGTAGAATTTCCAAAATCTTCAGCTTCAGTTCCTCAACTTGGGCTTTTCCTGCACTCAACTGCACACCCCTGGTACCGTCGGGGCGATGAACCATTCTCCTCACTAACGGCGATGCTGCAGCCATGACAATTTCATCAGGTGAAAGTAATTCTCGTACCCTTTCATTCCGTATTTTTTCGTAGATTGCCATACGATCTGCTTCAGGAAACTGGTCTACTTTGTTAAACACCAGCAAAATCGGTTTACCAACTTCCCGCAATTGGGAAAGGGCATCATGTTCAACTTTCGTCATGTCGCCAGCAACGACAAACAGAATCAAATCCGCTTGTTTTGCTATCTGTTGTGCGAGTACAGCGCGGGTTTCACCATCAACTTCGTCTAACCCTGGGGTATCAATCAATTCCACTTGAGATTGACCACTTCCCGGTAGAGTCACTCGCAAAGCGCGTTCTGTTTCCCCAATTGCTTCTTCTGTGATCGTCCAATTTGCTGTTTGAGAATTGCGGGTGACACCGTGCAAGGGACCAGTTTCAAATACTGGTTGTCCTACCAAAGCATTGAGTAGAGATGATTTGCCTCGTCCCACCATACCAAAGGCGGCTATCTGAACGACCATGCGTTCTAATTTCAACAGCATTGTTTCCAAATCGCCAATTTCCATCTCCAGTCCGTCTTTTTCCTCTTGAGTGAGGTCAAGCTTATCTACCAAATTTCGCAGTGCTGTTCGCGCTTGTTTATAGTTGAGTTCTGCCTGAATATCTTCAAAAGTAAAAATGGCACTATCTAGCTGTTCGTCCCAATTGAGAGAATTTTCGTCAGTGCTGGGCGAATCATTACGATGTGGATCGGGTAATGTCGAAGTCATATCAATTTTGAATTTGAAATTTTGTATGTATATCTCGTCTACTATCATGACTCCGTCAGGTGACGACGACCATCACCTTATGGGGTGGTCAAATAACTCATGACTCTCGACTAATAATAAATACCTAATGATTAAGACAAATTGACCCCTTAAAGTCATAAACTGAAAAATGCATGTAGTAGCGTTATAGTTCTTGACGAAATCACCTGTGCGAAAAATAGTTATTGCCGGTAACTGGAAAATGTTCAAAACCCAGGCAGAATCTCTGGAGTTTTTAAAAGGATTTCTGCCCAGCTTGGACGAAACCCCTCAAGACCGAGAAGTGGTATTATGCGTCCCCTTCACTGACTTAAACGTTTTGTCCAAGAGTTTGCATGGAACCCGTGTACAATTGGGGGCGCAAAATATCCATTGGGAAGAGAGTGGGGCGTATACTGGTGAAATTTCCGGACCAATGTTGCAGGAAATTGGCATGCGTTATGTTATTGTCGGTCATAGCGAACGCCGGCAATATTTTGGTGAAACGGACTATACCGTCAACCTGCGCCTCAAAGCGGCTCAAAGGTTTGGTCTTACTCCTATTCTATGTGTAGGTGAAACGAAGCAACAACGAGATGCGCTTGAAACAGAATCACTGATTATCAGCCAACTCGAAAAAGATTTAGTGGATATTGATCAGGAGAATTTGGTCATTGCTTATGAACCTATTTGGGCGATCGGTACTGGCGACACTTGTGAAGCCAAGGAAGCCAATCGTGTCATCGGTTTAATTCGCAGCCAATTGAGCAATCCTGATGTGCCAATTCAATACGGTGGTTCGGTAAAGCCGAATAATATAGACGAAATCATGGCTCAAAGCGAAATTGACGGCGTTCTGGTGGGAGGAGCAAGTTTGGAACCCGCAAGTTTCGCTAGACTTGTGAACTTTAAGTGAAGTACTTACACTTACCCGAAGGGAAGTGTAAGCTTCCCGTCTCATCCGCCGTAGCCTCTTTAAACCCGTTCTCTCGTTCCCTGGCTTCTCTCGTTCCTCTCGTTCCCTGGCTCAGCCAGGGAATGCATACAGTGAGACTCTGTCTCACGTAGAAATCGCAAAAGTCATTTTCAAATCTGGAGGTCGAGCCTCTAGTAAAGCGTTCCCAGGCTGTAGCCTGGGAACGAGTGTGGAGTGCAAATCTTATGACAGCCAATTTAATCATTCGAGAACGCTGTTTTGAGTGGGGACAGCGAACATACCTCATGGGGATTCTCAATGTCACACCAGATAGTTTTAGTGATGGTGGCGAATTCAATACCGTCGCTGCTGCTTTAGCACAAGCACAAGCAATGGTAGCAGCTGGTGCAGATATTATCGATGTCGGTGGTCAATCAACTCGACCAGGGGCAGAGCAAATCACTCTTGCAGAAGAACTTGACCGAGTTTTGCCAGTATTACACGTACTGCGAAAAGAGATACCAGTGCCAATTTCTGTAGACACAACTACAGCAGCTGTTGCCAAAGCTGCTGTAGAAGCAGGAGCAGATATAGTTAATGACATTTCAGGGGCTACCTTAGACCCAGAAATGTTGCCGACAGTAGCAAGAATGAATGTGCCTATTATATTAATGCACATCCGGGGAAACCCGCAAACAATGCAACAATTCACTGATTATCAGGATTTGATGGGAGAGATTTATAGTTTTTTGGCAAAGCAAATCGCTGCAGCTACTGGTGTAGGTATTGACGAAAGAAAAATTATCATCGATCCAGGGATTGGCTTTGCCAAGAACTATGAGCAAAATTTAGAAATTTTGCGCCACTTACCCCAATTGCGTCAACTTAAGTGTCCTATTTTAGTAGGAGCATCTCGTAAAAGTTTCATTGGTCGTATTTTAAATCAGCCAGACCCGAAAGCACGAGTCTGGGGAACGGCAGCGGCGTGTTGTGCTGCTATCTTCAATGGCGCTGATATCCTCCGAGTTCACGATGTCCAACAAATGCGCGATGTATCCTTGGTTGCTGATGCAATTTTCCGACAATCTTCGCAAGTCCTGCCGTCAGACTAGTTTGAAGCTTTTTCACCATTGTTGCTATGACCTTCTTGATATGTCATCTCGGAAATCAAATCCATCATCTCACCACCTTTGCCTGGATCTACAAACACAACTTTGGCGTTTTGGCTTTCACCCAGTCTGTAGCTGGCATTGATGTAATCTTGAGCCACAAGATACCGCAGAATTTCCTTACTTTCAGGATTAGAACGTAAAGCATTAGAAATGATTTCCATTGAGGTTTTCGTTCCTTGTGCTTTCTTAATTGCGGCTTCCCGTTGCCCTTCTGCTTCTAAAATCGCAGCGCGGCTATTAATTTCCGCTGCTCGCTGCTCTTCCATTGATTTCCGCACGCTTTCAGGTGGTGTAATACTCTGAATATCTACCCGGGTAATTTCAACTCCCCACTGCGCCGTTGTCTGATTCAACTGGTCTAGCAAGGCACTGTTCATGCTTGCTCTGGCGGCGTTGGTTTCTTCCAAAGTATTCTGGGCAATGATTTCCCTAAGCGTAGTTGTAGTCAGGTTTGTTAGTGCCTGCTGCAGATCGTCAATTTCGTAAAAGCTTTTCTCTATATCTCTGACGCGCCAGTAAACAACCCCATCCACTTCCAAGTAGATATTATCTCTGGTAATGACATTCTGAGGCTTGATGTCTAAAACTTGCTCTCGAGTCGTGTCCTCCATGACAATTTGATCGAGCAAGGGAACAATAAAGTTGAGTCCTGGTTTCAGTTTGCGATGATACTGCCCCAAACGTTCAACCAAAGCTTCATTTCCCTGATTAATAAGTTTTGCGGATCCTAATGCATACCCTATAAGGACTAAGACTATGGCAATAATTGGTTCCATGTATTCTCCTATTTAGCATTTGGCGGAATTAGCCGTAAGGACATAGCACTAATACCATGTCTTATCTTCAGTCTAATATCCAGAATGTGTAATGTTATTATCACAAGTTGCGGAACTAAGCAAGACTCTGGAGAAAATAACATGAAATTAGCAATGACCTAGCTTTAGACATGGCTATTAAATCACCAAGAGAGTTGCGTGTGCAAGCATTTATTTTGTCATTAACTTTACTAAAAAAAAAGTATGTCACCAAAAATACTTTATCCTTGCTCGCAGTATCGAAACATTGTATTGATAAGTAGGTCAACATTGAGAAACGTAAAATAGGCCTTCTTTAGGTATCTCCTCTGGACACGCTTGAAAGAACGCCAGTTGCCTAGCCTTTGCGATGATCCTCAAAGCATAACTGATCTGACTGGCTTAAGTATGCCTGCGGCACGCTACGAGCGAATGCTACGGACATTTTACGTTTCATGTTTGTTGAAATCTTTATACTGAATCCGCCTTTGTAACCCCATTTTAACCCTGGCACAGGATTTGGTATGCCTAGACGTTGCCTATGCAATGGATTTCAAATAGTTCATACTCAAAACAAAAT
>NZ_QMEB01000142.1:15050-16612 GCF_012912135.1 Brasilonema bromeliae SPC951
ATTTTGTTTTGAGTATGAACTATTTGAAATCCAAACAAAATAGTCCCCTGCGAATTAGAAGCATAAGACAGCAGGAGACAATTTAAATGGTTGATGTATTCCTGTTTTTAGTTTTAATGAAATTGCTACGATTGTTTACTACCTGTAGACAGACAGAATATTAAGTTTTTTTGTAAACATAACTACTATGATGAACTAAAAGTTAAGCTAACGCGCAAGACTTGGTTGTTTTTACCTAAAAAGAATGTCAAAAACTCTTAGATTGCCTTATAGAGCTAAATTTAGCTTGATTGGTTTCAAATATAGCTTTACTCTTCGCAAACTTAGATTGACTCTCAAGAAATTTGTTGTAATTTTCAGCCCTCTTCTTAAAATTTTCCGCCTGAAAATTTGCTAAATAGCTCTTTTCTTCAGCTAGTTCTTCAACAGTGTAAGTTTTATGTTTTTCACAATAGAGTTGAGGATCTGTTTGAGGTGAAATAATTTCCTGCTCAGATTCTAACTCAATTAAGTTGTTCCCAGGTTCTAACTCATTAACTTGATTATGATGGCTTGCTGGTTCAATATCTAAAGCTTTTTGTACTGCCTGTAAAATCTGAAAAGATTTTTGTATGACTTGATACAGACTTAGTTGCAAAGTGGTCACTTCTAAAGGCGTTATTTCCAGATCTCGGGTTATTGGGTCTTCACTCATAACCAGTTAATTGATGTACACTCTTGCCCATATATTGACAAATTTTTAGATTTCATTGAAAAAAGATTATATTTAGTTAGAAATGTTTATATTTAGCAATAGTTATTATTAGCAATAGCTACTGTACTGTCGTACTAAATAAAGGTAGATTGTCTTTTAAGACTGGCAGATAGGTGGATGAGCCTTGAGCTTCGAGCCTGTGCAAGTTAGTGTTAAAAAAAGTAAGGTGAGCACTGCTGCCCACCTTGGCGGATGATATTTGGTCAGTAGGACTACATCATGCCCATACCGCCCATGCCCATTCCCATTCCGCCCATGCCCATCCCGCCGTATGGCATGCCGTAACCGCCGCCCATACCGCCCATCCCGTACGGCATTCCGTAGCCGCCTCCATATGGCATGCCGTAGCCGCCGTTCATCATCATGTTGCCGACAGCCATGTTTGTCATTCCAGCCATGCCGGCTCCAGCGACTGTTGGTGCCATTTTCGCAACGCCCCCGAGAGCCTTGCCGAGCATGCTACCAACCCCGCCGCCCTTCTTGTGAGCGGTATCCATCGGCACTTGTGCCGCCATGTTGTTTGCTTCATTAGGATTTGGATAATCAGCTGTCCAACCAGGTTGCGTCGCTGGTGCTGAAGCTTGTGCTTGTCCGTACTGCATATTATTTTGCGGAGGCAACTGACCAGGCGCTTGCTGACTCACAGGAAATCCTTGCACTTGATTAGGCTGTATCGGCTGCGAAATATTTCCGAACGCAGGCTGCTGCCCGTAGCCTTGCTGCGCCTGAGTCTGGCTTGCGTCTTGGGCAGGATATGCAGGTTGTTGGTAATTTTGTTGCGGCATCGGCGATGAAGTTGCCGAATTTT